>JAIEKC010000281.1:0-6224 GCA_029064505.1 Acetatifactor sp. | reverse complement strand
CTCAATGTCTTTATTATGCCTATTTCCGACTCCGGGCAGGTGCCCTCGTTTTCATATTGTCCTTTCAGTTCTTCGTATCTCTGCCTTTCCGCCTGACTGAGCTCCCGGCTGTATCCCCCTCCTGTCTCCAAATTTGCCGCACAGTAAGCCAGATAGATCCTGTCAACCTCCGCATCCGCCATCGCCGCCATACGGCTCTCCCAATCCCCCTGGGAAAGGATCCTCTCCCGGTTCTCTTCATAGATGCTGTAGGTCATTTTATGATTAAAATCTATGATCTCCAAAAGCTCTTCGTCACTCAGTGAGCCTTCCGGAAGATAAATGGTTCTTGTGGACGGATCGATCGCCACTCCCTGCCCGCTATAGGAAACTGCGTCTGATATCACAGCCAATGTTCCTTCCGGAAACCGGCCATTCCTTTCATATACCTCTGTCAGAGCCTGATAGCGTTCACTTTCCTCCGCTGTAAAAGGACGGTTCAGGCCGTCTGCCTCCCCGGCAGATGCCAATTGATAGTATTCTTCCTTCTCCTGCTTTTCCATATCTTCCATGCGCTGTCTGTCTTTGCATCTGGGATTGCATCAATTCTGTAAATGCATCCGGATCCTGCATTTTCGCTTTTTGGATCAAAGTTTCATCATTCATCTTCTTTACAACCATGCCCTCCTTTGTGCGTGCAGTCATTACGAAACAGGGGCCCTTCATCCTGTCTTACATACAATAGATGCCGCAAAGTCTGAAAATGTCCCAACTGAAAAAATTCCCCTGTTTCGGCTGAAAAGCACAAAACAAGGGAAAATCGAAAAGCTTTCATTTACGGTTCTTCTCGGTTAAAACGGCAGTTCATCGTCATCCTGCGGGGATCCGTTCTTTTCCTTAACACCTCCCATATAATAATCCTTCAGGCGCTCTATGTATGCCGCGATTTCCTGATCGATACGATTCTTTTCTTTCTCATTGCCTGCTTCTTCATAAAGTGTGGAAGCAGCTGCAAACAATATATTGTTCTTTGACCTGCATTTTGTTCCCTCGGGAATATGCCGTCTTACTAATTCATCAGCCGTTTTCATGTCACGAACCGCCGTATACGAATATATATTTGCTGCAATGGCATCCATATTATCCCCTTCTTCTTCCAGCCATTGTCTGCTGAACTGCAGGGCTTCATCGGTTCTTTCCAAGGCCACCAGAGCGGACATTTTCATAAATTTAACCTTCGATACCATGCCCTCTCCCCCTCGAAACATATGCAACAGTTCCTCACATACGTTCAGAAGCTTCTCATATTCTTCATACGTATCCATATCATTCAGAAAGTCCCCCAGCCATCCCTGCACATCATATTCGTAATCTGTGTCCTCATCCAGCTGAAACGGGTCTATGATCCGTTCCGGCTGTGCGCTTCTTTCAGCGGAAACGATCTCTTTCAAAAGGGTAAACGCTCTGTCCCAGCATTCGCGGTCCTGACGCTTTCCTGTCATGGTCAGATAGCATTCTTCCGCCCATTTTAAAAATTCTTTCCATTTGTTCTCCATTAGCTTCATCCTCCATTTTCTATAATTTTCAGCGTTCTTTCGTTATACTCTTAATGTTTTTCGGCATTTTTTCGTGTTACTTTAGAGCGAGTTTGAAAAATGCTTTCCACGGTGTGTATGTCACTCTTTGCGGCAAACCATGCATCTGACGGTCATCTCTCCGCCGGAAGCAGCCACACCTCATCCATGGGCGGCAGTTCTTCTCCCCTGGTCAGGTAAAACCTGTCATACCGCATACCGGAGGCAAAGGCATATATATGCAGCACATGCTCCCCGGCTGTAAGCTCTGTCTTTGTCACCGGTACCCACCGATAGATCTGCTCCGCCTCATAACGCCACAGGCTGCCCTTTCCGTATATCCGCTCCATGGGTACTCTCTCCCCGTCAAATCCGACGGCAAAGAATCCTTCCTCCCGCACATTGAACTTGGACAGCATCCAGAGTGTATATCTGCCGCCTTCGCACGCGAAACGGTAATTCAGACCGGGGACATCCTGCTCCCGCCAGTGTGGTCCGGGTGTTCTGATATAAAGCGCCAGACCGCTGCGGCCGAAGGATTCGCTGCTGCAGTGACGCCACAGACCGGAAGCCCCCGTTTCCGCGCAATGACCCCGGAACAATGCCTGTTGAGAACCTGTACCGGCTGCTTCATTGCCTGTTTCCGCACAGCCGTTTTGGTTCAATGACCGTCCGGAAGCTGATCCTTCCTCTCCATCGCCTGTTTCCGCACTGTCAGCCCGATCCAGTGAGCCTTCCGGCGATGCATTTTCCGCTCCGTTATCCATCCACGCAAAATCGCTCTGAGCCAGTGCCGCTGCCGCATCGATCCTGACCGCTCCGCCGATTTCCTCAAACATTCTGCTTCCCCGCTTCCGGTACCAGTCCGGTTCCACCCTCTCTCCGTACTGCTTTGCCTGAACCGCCTGACACGTGATGGCAATCGTATCCTCAATGTTTTCCTGAATCGTGTAAAAGACAGGTCTGGGAAGCAGGTCACATTTCCCGTAAAATTCGTCGCACCAGGAAAGCAGCTCCCTCTCCCCCGGCAACGGCTGCGTCCCTCTGATGCCTGCCAGCTGATTTTCTTTCCGCGGTTTTGTATAAATTACCATGCGTGAAAAGGCAAAGTACCGGTCCACGGCCCACAGATAAAGCCTGTGCATCCCCGGCTCCGTTACGGAAAGCCGCAGGGACAGCCGGTCCACATTGTTCAGCACGTTTTCTTTCCAGTTTCCCCGCCACTCGTCATTGGAAGCGGATTCCACGATCTGTACCGGTCCCTCGTCCAACGACACGCCAACGCGAATCCTGCCCACAGAATTCAATGAAGGAAACCGATGGATCTCCAACAGAAATTCCCCCCTGCTTTCGGTTGCAAAACAGTAACATAACGGCACTGCAGATCCTGTCCCGCCCTCCGCCGGTTCTCTCTGTACCCGCGCTTCCACCAGACTGCCCTGCATACGCCCAAGCCTGGGAATCACCTTGAAGTCTCCGGAATTTCCAAGACCGGATCGGGCACAGACTGCTTCCAGGGCCACCAGGCCGTCTTCCTCCAGTGCGCAGGCGGACTCTGCACCGCCTTCCCCGGCACAGCCTGCTTTTTCACACCCCTTCACAGCCCGATTTCCTTCTGCGGAATCCGCTGTCAGACATTCCTCATTTGCAGAGCCCGATGACACATCATACACTTCCCCGCAGCTCCCGTACTCACATTCCGCTTTTACATGGCTCGCTGACACATCATCTGTTTCCGCATACTCCGCACCTGTTGTGCGGACAGGAATACGCCGTGAGCTTCCGTCACGGATATTTTCTATCACAATTTCCCCTTCCCGTTTCATCGAAGGATCTGTCACACTCACAAGGATCCTTTTCTCCCGGCGAATCACAGCCCGATTCTCAGAAAGCGTCACCCACTCCGGCCCATGCAGGAATACTTCAAATTCCCCGGAACCGGTATTGCCAATCTCAATCCACTTCTCCCCGGGCGATACAAAGCAAAGTTCCTTTTCTTCATTCCAGAGGTATATCTCCATGGAAGACCCTCCGCCCGGCTTCCTGTTCATCTCTGTTGAAAGAATTTCACCGTCCCACCTTTCCAGGGGCGGCGTACAGACCGGCATCATGGCCGCCCTTGGCGGCGGAAAGCCCTCGGGATTCAAAATGCCATTCCATTTTCCCCCGTGCATCTCATGATTATAATAGTGCAGAAGCCGTCTTCGTGAATCCTCCGCCTCTCTGGATTTCTCTGTATAAAATGCAGCCCCCTGAAAGTTACCCCTGTCAAACATCAGGGTACTCCTGTCCCCGTAATAATAGGACAGATTGGTAAAATATGCCGCATGGATCCGCATCAGTACCAGTTGGAAAAAGGCATCCCTCTCTTCCTCCGGCAGCTTCCCGTACAGTTCATTCCCTTTGTCAAACAGTTCCTCATACCGGTGGATCCGCATAGCTGCCTCGTCCCCGTAGGCAGTCTGGGAGAAAGCGTCATAATCCATATTTTCCAACTTCCGCACATTGGTCAGCTGAGAGAAATCATTGAGCAGCCCTGACACCTGCTTCCCGATCTTTCCGGTAAAAGTACGGTCGATCCAGTCCTCTGCAAAGGCTTCCACATCCTCCGTCACCGCTCCCGGTTTCCCAATCTCCCATGCCAGTCTCAGAAAGAAGGTAATCTCCTGCTCCAACGGCTTCATTGCGCCGCTGTTCAGCACCCAGAGCTTGCGGATGCCCTGGTCCCAGGCCTTCTGAAGCTCGTTTCTCGTATGGGCCAGGGGAATGGAGCACAGGAACACATAGGACATACTGGGCGGCGACCAGTAAGAATTGTGGTAATAGATACCGTTGCCGCCTTTTCTCCTTTTCTCCGCCCCGGAAGGGTATCGGCGGATATAACCGTAATTATCGTTGGCCCATACCAACGTCATATCCTCCGGTATTTTCAGTCCGTTGTCATACAGTTCCAGCACTTCCTTATAGGGGATAAAGGTCATCATGGTCTCGTGCCCCAGCGTGTCCCGGAGGATTTCCCGCTGATCCGTGATGATCTTTCCCAGAAGCTCTATCTTGGCACGACGGATCTCTTCCTCCGTACCCCCCTCCAGATTCTTCGTCTCAAAACCGGAGTCATGGATCCCTCTCATCCCCAGCGTATAGCAGACCTCATACTCCCGGTTCTGCTCCACGCTCTCCCGCCAGTATTCCTTTAAAATATCCCGGTTCCTTCCCTCAATGGAATAATCGTAGACCGCATCGGTGTAACCTTTTCTCCGGATCCAGGGCTTCCACTCCCTGTTGTTGGAACGCATCAGCATATCGCAGTGGGAGGTTCCCACCACAATTCCCATCCGATCCGCCAGCGCACCGTTCTCCGGCGTCAGATTGAAGGAATTCACATGCATGGCAGGCCAGATATAATTGGCCTTTAAACGCAGCAGGAGCTCGAAGATCTTCTCGTAGCTCTTTACGCCGATGGTAGGCTCACCCATGTAATTCCGTACCCACGCCTCCAGCTCTTCCTCGTCATTGATGAAAATACCGCGGTACTCCACCGACGGCCAGTCCGTCAGACAATATCCCTCCTCCAGGGTCAGCTCCCGCCTCTCCCGCACAGGCACATCCGCAAAAAAGTACCAGGGTGAAACTCCCATCCATTCACAGAAGGTATAGATCCCATAGACGGTTCCTCTTCTTCCCACTCCCGCAATGTACAGCTTTCCGTCCTGAACCCTCAGCTGAAACGCTTCCCTTCGCAGCAGACCGTTTTCATCCGTCAGCTGCTTTCTGTCAATGACCTGCTCTGTGCGGCCCTGCGCCTTACAATTCTGCGCGATATCATTCTGATGTTTTGCATTATTTTCTGCCGCCCTTCCCCGTTCCACACTATCCTGCTCCACAAGATCTTTCACGCCATTGCTCTGCGCCGCAAAGTTCTTCTCTGCCCGATTCTCTCCTGTGCTCTCCTTCCCTGCACTGTCCTTCCCTGTCCAATTCTCTTCTGTGCCGTTCTGCGCCGCACAGTCCTTCCCTGCAAATTCCTTCTCTGTCTTGTCCTTCTCTGCACTGTTGTTCCCTGTGCTGTCCTTCTCTGCGTTTCCCTGTTCCGGGTCATATGCCCGCGCATCCCGCTGTTCCTCCAGGGTCTCTATCACAATAACGGAAGACACTTCTGCTGTCCCCTGTCCGTCAAAGCCTGTCCGGCCTGCAAATTCGTCCGCTCTGCCGATAGTGACGCCTCCTCCCGCTTCTTCCCGCAGACAGACCTCCACCCCGGGCAGCACTTTTCCCAGATCCTGCGCCAGATTCCGTATGGCGATCCTCACCGCCTCCGACTCGCTGCTGCCATATTGCAACTCCACTCTTTGTCCCGCTCTGATATGAAATCCCATACATCCTCCTTTTTCTGACCCTCCATTTTAACACTCATAGACTCCCGGAATCTCCAGACCACTTATCAGGCGGCTTTCCGGAAATCGTTCCGGGCGGTCCCCCGCTTTTCCGGAAACCTTTTAACCGCAATGCCTGATTCTGCTTCCGAAGATTCCGGGAGGTTATCACTCTGAAGGACATCAAACCTTTGAAACTGTTAAATCATTTCTCTCTTTTCGAAAAGATGCTACTAATTCTTAGCAAAATCCTCCTTATTATTCCCTGTAAAGGCCTGGATAATGTCCTATATTTACC
>JAIEKC010000280.1:0-11666 GCA_029064505.1 Acetatifactor sp. | reverse complement strand
GTCTGGTCATCTTTGCGGACAGAGTATCCGCACAGAGCGCACATCGTATGCCGGGAACCTTATTGGCCGACATACTGATGCCGATCCCCGTGGTACAGATGACGATTCCCTTCTCACACTCTCCTTCCGCCACCGATCTTGCCACCGCATGTCCGAAAACCGGATAGTCACAGCTCTCCTTCCCATCACACCCCATATCCCGGCAGGGAATTCCCTTTTCCTCCAGATACCGGATCACTCTCTGCTTCAGATCATACCCGCCATGGTCACTTCCAATCGCTATCATAACCTGCCTCCTGTTATCTTCTTATTATTTTATTCCTGTATCACATTGCCGCATGTATCTCCCGTGTCCGATCATCGGACCGCTTCTCCGGAGACTGTGCAGTGATCCGTTCCGCAATAATCCATACTTATAAAGTGACAGACTGCGCCGTCAAAACCTCATATCTGTCAGAGTCTGACCACATTATGTCCCGCCGCCTTCAGAAGACGGTTCATGATAGCCTGTCCCAGCCCCTGACTTTCAAAACTCTCCGAATAAATCCTGGTCACGCCTTCATCATCAAATTCCCGCAGTATCGTAAACAGCCTCCGCGCGATGACTTCCTCTTCTTCCCTGCTGCCCACGCATTTTATCACATCCGCGCTGTAATTGCCTATAAGACCGCTGGTGGCAATGATCCCCGCCTTCTCGCCGGCGGCCTTGTCCGCGGCAGCAGCCCTGTTCATATAATCAGCCACCCTGTCAGGAGCCCCCTCCACAATGGTCAGCACTCCTCTGGGCGCATAATGGCGGTATTTCATTCCGGGCGCTCTGGGCGTCTGTGAACTTTCGGAATCTATAATTGTGACGTCTGTGTCAACTTTTCCCAATACCCTTTCCAGCATCTCTCCGGTAATAAAGCCGGGACGCAAGATCTGAGGAGGTGTGACTGTCATATCCACAACAGTGGACTCCAGACCAATATCATCTTCACCGCCGTCCAGGATCATATCAATTCTGCCGTCCATATCTTCGATCACGTATTTTGCCTTTGTCGGGCTCGGCCTTCCCGACCGGTTTGCGCTGGGTGCCGCTATATATCCCCCTCCGTATTCGATCAGCCTTCTCGCTGCCGGGTGGGAGGGAAATCTGACCGCCACTGTGTCCAGTCCGCCGGTAGTCTCACACGGCACTCTGTCAGATTTGGGAAGAATCATCGTGAGGGGCCCCGGCCAAAAAGCCTCTGCCGCCTTTCCGGCATTCTCGGGAAAATCTCTCACAATATAATGAATATCTTCCAGACGGCAAATGTGGACGATCAGCGGATTGTCCGAAGGCCTGCCCTTGGCGGCATATATTTTTCGCGAGGACTCACTGTTCAGCCCGTCTCCGCCGAGACCGTACACAGTCTCTGTCGGAAATGCCACCAGTCCGCCTTTCTTTATGACTTCTCCTGCCTGTCGGAGCATCTTTTCCTCTTCCTCAGAGAAAGGCTCCTCCCGGGATTGTATCTGCATTATCTTTGTATTCATTTTCCCGTCGCTTTCTCAGAATCATTTCACTGTGTGGATTATATCATATTTTATTTATCAACACAATCCTATTCCTACGCATTCCGGACACCGCAAAATTCTCATATATATCGCCCCGCCGCCCTTTTGCGGTATGCTTCCGGACATGACTTCCCCGCAGCGACACTGTCGGACAGAGAGTACACTCTGATCCGGTCATCAACAGACTCTTTAATTTTCACTCGTTTCATGATAAAATAAATCCACATTCAAAGCAATCAGCGGCCGGATGGCCATCTCTGTCAGACAATTCCATAATGTAGAAATGAGGAGGTTATTATGCAACAGGTTACGGAACAACAGATTCAAGCCATGGCACCTAACGCAGCAGCCGCTGCAAACGGCAGAAAAATATCCCAGAAGGGTGGATTTGTGCGCTTGGAGCGCTCCGAGGACGACACCTTTTATCTGGGCGAATGTACGGGCAGCGGAAAAAGCAACTACATTACCTCTGTGGATTTTACAGATCCCGACACTCCGGTGTGCCGGTGCTCCTGCCCCAGCCGCCAGTTCCCCTGCAAGCACGGTCTTGCCCTTCTCTATGAGATTCTTGCGAAGAAAAACTTCGACATATGCGAAATCCCGGAAGACATTTTGAAAAAGAGAGAAAAGAAACAGGCAAAAGAGGCAAAAAGCGCCGCTGCCCAAACTGCGGATCCGTTCACCGGCGAAGCTCCGGAAGCGGCTGCCGGAAAGAAGGCTTCCGCCGCCAAAAGCGCAAAAGCGGCCAAGACCAAAAAGCTGAAAAAGCAGTTGGAGGGCCTTGATCTGGCCTCCAGACTGATACGGGATCTGACCCGGTCCGGCCTCGGCACCATGGGCGGCACTGCGCTGAAAAATTATGAGCAGCTGGCAAAACAGCTGGGAGACTATTATCTTCCCGGCCCCCAGCGTCTGCTGAACAGACTGATCATGGAAATTGCCGCTTTCCAGAAGGACGGCAGGGAAGAACATTACGAGTCGGCTATTGCCGTTTTGGAGCAATTCCGGACACTGGTCAGAAAATCCCGGGAATACCTGTCGGATAAGCTGGAACGGGGAGATGTGGAGCAGGACGATTCCCCGCTCTATGAAGAGCTGGGCGGCATCTGGAAGCTTTCCGAACTGGAGGCCCTGGGAAGAGGAAGGACGGATGCGGATCTGATACAACTCTCCTTCTGGGTAGATTATGACGCCGCCGGGAAAGAGTACATAGATACCGGATGCTGGGCGGATCTGGCCTCCGGGGAGGTGTTCGTCACACGCAACTATCGCCCGGTAAAGGCATTAAAATATGTAAAGCAGGAAGATACCGTTTTTGGTGTGGCCCATGTTCCCATGGCGGCATGTTATCCGGGGGAAGGGAATCTGCGTATCCGATGGGACGGCGCAAAACTCCGCCCTGTGGAGAGTGAGGATTTACAGAAGCTTCATACTCTGGCGGGAACTTCCCTGGCAGCGGAGGCAAAGGCAGCCAAGAATCTGCTGAAAAACGCTCTGGCCTCTCCCCTGTACATACGTCTGATCTCCTTTTCACTGCTGGGAAAGGCCGGGGACGGATTTGCACTGGAGACCGAAAGCGGGGAGACCATTGCCCTGGGGGATGCGCCGGGGCTGGAACCCTCCACGGACAGACTGGCACTTCTGCCGGAGGAGGGTTACCTGCAGCATCAGGTGTTGTTGGGAGCCTTTTACTATGACAGTGCAGCCCGACGTCTCAAAATGCAGCCTCTCAGCATCATAACGAAGGAAGATATTGTGCGCCTGTTGTACTGAATGGCACGGTTACACCAGTACTCCATCCAATCAGAAACCGTACTTTTGAACCGCCTGGTTCGCATCACTTCACGTCCTGCTGCGCCCCAATTCGGTCACCGCAGCGGACCGGGGAATGATTTTCAAATTCACTTCGACGCACAGGCAGCAGAAACCTATGGATTTAAGACAATATCAGAGGAGGTAATATAAATGGATATTTCACCATTATATGAATTGCGTGCAAGGCTCCGGGCCGCCATGATCGCAGGCACAGGTCTGCTCTCGGAGGATTTCCGTTTAAAGCGGGCAGTGGAAGCTTTTGCACCTTTGGAACAGGCGTCTCCGGTCTTTGCCAAAATAGGACAGCTGGCCGGGACGCTTCTATCTCCGGATACGGAGAACAGCGAAGATGCCCTGCTGGATGCGATCACCCTGGCGGATGCCGTTCTGTGCACCCAGGGAACGGTAGCCGCGGAAGGGAAAGTGGCACCTCTTGCAGGAAACGGCCGGGGCAGTGCCGTCACCAACGCGCCCTATTCCGTTGTCAGGACGTTGACGGAAGCCCTGCTGACTTCCGGAAGCGGACATTACAGTTATGTGGTGGAATCCTACAGAGACCGCCCCGAACTTTTCCGCGATTACCGGATCAGGACCGCCATGATCCAGGCTCTCGGAGCTTCCTATGCGGAGCTTGCGGACACAGTGGCTGAATGGCTGAAGAAGGAAGATCCATCCATTCTTCCCCTGTTACAGAAAGATTTTAACCCCAAAGGTAAAAAGGAAACAGTGCGCCGCATCCACGTGATGTCGGCGATAGACGCGAGATCGTCCAACGAGTTCTTTGTAAAAATACTGCCCGATGCGGAAAAGGAAGTGCGCCAGGCTCTTATATTTGCACTTCGCCACTGCCCCGAAAATACAGATCTTCTTCTGGAACTGATAAAGACGGAAAAGGGAAGCGCCAAAAAGACGGCCTACTATGCTCTGGCATATATGGAGGATGAGAGGGCAGAGGCTGTATTCACGGAACTGTATAAGAAGAAGCCTGGGGATGCCATGGCTTATCTGATTTTTACAGAGACAAAATGGGGGGCCCGGTTCGTGGCGGAGAAGCTGAAGGAGCAATTGCTGCCCTGGTCGGAGGGAAGCGCCGAGCCAGAAGTGTCTCCGGAACAGGAAGCACTTCTGGGCGAAATGCTGGCTGCTTTGCCCGGTAAAAGCGGCACCGAAATATGCGAAGTATTCCGCATAGCAGCGAATCTTGAGAACCTTCTGAAGCTCACGGTCAATGGCCGAAAAGTAATGCTCATGGCCAGCGGCGTCAGAGAAGTTATCACAGCAGGTCTGAACATAAGAAACAGAGAAAGCATTTTTACCTTTCAAACCGCCATTCCCTACCTGCTCCACCAGGCATTGCACTGCCATCCGGACGAAGAGCTCTGCGCTCTTGCCCTGGAATTGTATGAGGCAAAGGGCAGAGGCGGAGGCAGGCGCAAGGCATATTTTCCCGCCGCGTTGGCGGCACAGCTCCTAACAGCCGGGGATTGCTGTGACTGGCTGGAGGAACAGCTGAAGGAAAAGCTGTTTCAATCCGATGCGGAACTCTCTTCATTTCTGACCAGAGGGATTGACGGGCTCCAGTTCAGCGAAAAGGAAAACGCCTATGTACTTCGCATAGAACGGTTCCACCGTACCCACCCTTCCGGAAACCTGATGCCGGAATACTGCCAGCCGGTAAAACAGGATATCACCAGACGTTTTACGGACATTATCACGAGGTACCCGGATCGGGATATGGATCGGGTGTTAATGAACTGCATCAACACTGGGGACGAAGCCTACTGCCGCAAGCTGGGAGATTATTTTTATAGCCGCGCACTGGAACTGCATGCTACCAGAGATTACCTGCTGGCTCTGAAAAGCTGCAGGTATCCTAAATGTGAAGGACTTGCGGTCAGCGAATTCACCAGAACAGACAGCTATCCGCACTATTTTTCGGAGATCTCCAGCTATGCGCCCTTATTGCCGGGGAACAAAACCGCCATCTGCGAAGAGTTACAGCGCGTCTATGATCTATATAAGCAGGGACAGCTTCATTTCCGGGACTCCAGTCAGAATGAGGCGCAATTCCTGAATTATCTGGAAGGACTGAAGAATTCCTGACCGGATGAAGCACTAAAGTATGTTTGATATATGCTTTTCCCGGGGTGTGCGTCACACTTTGTGGGATGCAAGACCCTGTCTAAAGCAATTGAACGAAACAGAAAGGAACAATACAGAGTTATGGAAGAACAATTACAAAGACTGCCCGCAGAACAGCTTTTCCAAAAGGAACTTGACACGCTGGCCGCGGCTGAGAAGGATCCCGTTCCCACGGGCTGGAGAATGTCTCCCCGCTCCGTCCGCACCTACATCTGCGGAGGCAGGGTGGGGGACATGGAGATCACCCCGAAATATATCGGGCATGAGCGGCTGGTGGAGATAGCCATAGCCACCCTGGTCACAGACAGGGCCCTCCTGTTGATCGGGGAGCCGGGCACAGCCAAGAGCTGGCTGTCAGAGCATCTGACCGCCGCCATCAACGGGGACTCCACCAAAGTGATCCAGGGTACGGCAGGGACAACGGAGGAACAAATCCGCTATTCCTGGAATTATGCCATGCTGATCGCCAACGGCCCTTCTAAGGAGGCCATGCTGAAAAGCCCTGTCTTTCACGCCATGGAGACGGGAACCATAGCCAGACTGGAGGAGATATCCCGATGCGCTTCCGAGGTGCAGGATGCGCTGATCTCCATCCTGTCGGAAAAGAGAATCTCCGTGCCGGAGCTCAGTATGGAGGTTCCCGCCAAAAAGGGCTTCTCCGTGATCGCCACGGCCAACACCAGAGATAAGGGTGTCAATGAAATGTCCGCGGCATTGAAGCGCCGTTTTAATATTGTAGTGCTCCCGGCTCCCGCCGACCTGGAGTCCGAGATGGAGATCGTCCGCACCAGAGTGGCACAGCTTTCCGCCGGTCTGGATCTGAACGCCTCTCTGCCGGAATCCGAAGTGGTGGAAAAGGTCTGCACCATTTTCAGGGAACTTCGCAGCGGAGAAACCTGTGACCGCAGCCAGAAGGTAAAACCCACCTCGGGCGTGCTCTCCACGGCTGAGGCGATCTCCCTGCTCTGCAACAGTATGGCTCTGGCGGGAAGCTTCGGCAGCGGCAGCATCAGCGATGAAGATCTGGCCGCAGGACTGCAGGGAGCCGTCATCAAGGACGAGGAGAAAGATAATGTGGCCTGGAAGGAATACCTGGAAAATGTGATGAAGAAGCGGGGTTCCTACTGGAGCGGATTGTACAGAGCATGTAGAGGATTATTATGACACACCCTTATGTATTTGGCATTCGCCATCTGTCGCCTGCGGGCGCGTGGCATTTGCGGCAGTTTTTGACAGAGAAAAATCCCCGTCTGGTTCTGGTGGAAGGCCCCAGTGATCTGAATGATCAGATGGCTGACATCACCCGCCCGGAGACAAAGCCTCCCATCGCGATCCTTGCTTACACAAAGGAAGCTCCCGTACGGACGATCCTGTATCCCTTTGCGGATTATTCCCCGGAGTATCAGGCCATTTCCTGGTGTAAGGAGTACGGCGCCCAGTGCCGCTTTATGGATCTGCCCTCCGATGTCTTCCTTGCCATGTCCTCCGGCAGGCAGGACAGAGAGGAGGGGGAGGAAGGGCGCATGAGTGTCTATGAGCTTTTGGATCGCCAGGCAGGGGAGGACGGGCATGAGACCTTCTGGGAACGGACCCTGGAACATACCCGAAATGCGGACGGATACTGCAGTGGAGCCGCCCTGTTCGGTTCCAGTCTGCGGGAAGTTGGTCTGGAATCGGGACAGGAGGCAGACTGGCCGGAGACCCTGGTGAGAGAAGCCTATATGCGGCTTCAGATACAGGAGGCGCTGGAGGAAGGGTTCGCACCGGAAGAGATCGTGATCGTCACGGGCGCTTACCATGTGCCGGGGCTTTTATCAGAGGATGCGCCGCCCATGACGGCGGAAGAAGTGTCTTCCCTGCCCCGGGTGGAAGCCAGCCATACCCTTATGCCCTATTCCTATTACCGGCTGTCCGCCAGATCAGGCTACGGCGCCGGCAATAAGGCTCCGGCTTACTATTCCCTGCTGTGGGAAGCCCTGCAGAGAGGAAATCTTCATTATGCGTCCCACGCTTATCTCTCACGGATCGCCGGGTATCAGAGGGAACACGGAACCCCCGTCTCCTCCGCGGAGGTGATAGAAGCGGTTCGTCTGGCCAACTCCCTGGCGGAACTCAGGGGCGGCAAAGCTCCCGTTCTGCGGGATCTTCGGGATGCGGCAGTGACCTGTCTGGGCGGAGGCTGCTTTTCCGCCGTCAGTCTGGCCATAGCGGACACAGAGATAGGAACCGCCATCGGTTCCCTGCCGGAGGGAGTCAGCCGCACCAGCATCCAGGAGGATTTTTACAGGCAATTGAAAGAGTGGAAGTTGGAAAAGTATCGGGATATCACTGCACAGGATCTGCCCCTTGACCTGCGTGAAAACCGCAGAGTCTCCTCACAAAAAGCGGCTTTCCTTGATCTGCAGCGCTCCTTCTTCCTGCACCGTCTGCGGGTTCTGGGAATCCACTTTGCCGTTCCGCAGAAGGTGAATCAGGACAATGCCACCTGGGCGGAGCATTGGGTGGTGCGCTGGACACCGGAGGCGGAGATCGAGCTGGTGGAAGCGGCTCTAAAAGGAGATACGGTGGCTCAGGCGGCATCCTTTGCCATGAAGGAAAGAGTGGAGACGGCTCCCGATATGAGCGGGATCGCCCTGGTCATTGAGGATGCTTTCACCTGCGGCATGGCTTCCGCAGTTATCTACGCCACCGCCGCGCTGCAGGCTATGGCTGTGGATGCGGCTTCCCTGGAGGAACTGGCAGCCACGGCTGACAGGCTCTCCGTTGTGGTACAATATGGCGATATCAGACAGCTGGATGCCGCTCCCTTAGAACCTATTCTGTGCCAGATCTTTTATCGCGCCTGTCTGATCCTGCCGGGAGCCTGTGTCTGTGACGATGCTGCCGCCAAAGGAATCATCACGGCCATAGAACAATTGAACAGCGCCTCCCTTGCCCATGATTTTCTGGACAGTCAGGCATGGCTGGAGGCCCTGGATGAAATTGCAGGGCGGGATGACCTGAACACGAAGCTCTCCGGGTTTGCCGCCGCCATTTTATTGGAAAGAGGCCGCATGGACGGCGGACAGCTGAATCTGGAAGTGCGGCGCAGACTCTCCAGAGGAGTACCCGCGGAACTGGGAGCCGGGTGGTTTGAAGGACTGGCCATGAAGAACCGATATGCCCTGATCGCCAGACTGTCCCTGTGGGAAAGCCTTGACGCTTACCTGGACACTCTGGAGGAAGAAGACTTCAAGCGGGCGCTGGTGTTCCTGCGAAGAGCCTTTGCGGATTTCACCGCCATGGAGCGGGATGAGATCGCGGAAAATCTCGGTGAGATCTGGGGCCTGAACGGACAACAGGTCAGCGAATCCGTGAACCAGACCCTGCCTGAGACGGAGCAGAAGATGGTGGAGAGTCTGGAAGAGTTTGATTTTGACTTTTAAAGCGCCGCTCAACAGACCATCAGAGAGAATCGGATTGACGGCGTTATGTTTGTTGCATAGTGAAGATGCCTTCTTATTGCAGAATCGGCCATGCAACCCGGCTCACGAGCAAGAATAACCCTGGACACAGCGGCAAATTTCTTCACTCGTGAGCATAAGTAAAAATGAAGAGAATGCGAGTGAGCAAGCCAAGAAAGGTGTGTATGGAATGAATCGGGAAGATCATATACAGAGATGGCGGCTGATCCTGGGGCAGGACAGCCGGGAACGGTTTGAGAAAATGGGGAATGCAGGGCTCTCGCCCGAGCAGGATTTAATGGATCAGGCTCTTGCCGCCATCTATAACAATACATCGTCAGGCGGTTTTGGCAGTGGCGGATCCGGAGCCGGAAATGGCCCTTCCAGTCCCAGGATCAGTAAATGGCTGGGAGATGTGCGAAGCCTGTTTGACAAAGATCTGGTGACCGTCATCCAGGGAGACGCCATGACCCGATGCGGCTTAAAGCAGCTGATCTTCGAACCGGAACTTCTGGAGCATCTGGAGCCTGATGTGAATCTGGCCTCCACCATATTGCTGCTGAAGGATCAGATCCCGAAGCGCTCAAAGGAGAGTGTGCGCCTCTTTATCCGAAAGATCGTGGAAGAGATCAACAGGCTTCTGGAGCAGGATATCCGCAGGGCAGTGACGGCGGCGATCAACCGTAGGAGACATTCTCCCATTCCTTCTGCGGCGGCCCTGGACTATAAGACTACCATCTCCCGGAACTTAAAACACTACAATCAGGATCTTCACACCATTGTGCCGGAGCATTTCTATTTTTTTGACAGAACCAGCACCACTGCCGCCAACAAATGGACGGTGATCCTGGATATTGACCAGAGCGGTTCCATGGGGGAATCGGTCATCTATTCCTCCATCATCAGCTGCATCCTTGCCAGCATGTCAAGCCTGTCCACCCGGATCGTCGCTTTTGACACGAACATTGTGGATCTGACGGAGAAAAGCGATGATCCCGTAGACCTGCTCTTCGGTTTCCAGCTTGGGGGAGGCACAGACATTGATAAATCGGTAGCCTACTGCCAGCAGTTTATTGAGAATCCTTCCAAAACCCTGTTTTTCCTGATTTCGGATCTGGAGGAGGGCGGCAACCGGGCGGCACTGCTGCGAAGGCTGGAGGAAATGAAGGAATCCGGGGTGACGGTGGTGTGTCTGCTCGCACTGGCAGAGGGCGGCAGGCCTTACTACGATGCAGGTATGGCGCAAAGGGTAGCCGGACTGGATATCCCCTGCTTTGCCTGCAACCCACAGATGCTGCCCAGTCTGTTGGAACATGCTCTGCGCGGACAGGATTTACAGGAATTCCGGAAAGAATTTGAAAAAAGGAAAAAATAGAACCTTTGCAGGGATGCCCAAAAACGGATGCAAAAATACGGTGCCCAAAAGAAAAAAGTCCCACAATCCGGAGAGAACCGCACTTGCGGGACCTTTTTCTTTTGAGTGGCAGACGTTTGGCCGCAGCTCACCCCGGGAAAAGGAAAATCCTTCACTTATCCAGACTGTTCATATACCGCAAAATCCCCATATGTATCGCCCATGCCACTCTTTTCTGGTAAGCTTCCGTGCAAAGCCTTTCCGCTTCGGCGCTGTTGGACAGGAAGCCGCACTTGGATTCGGTTTCTTATAGGCAGACTTACATACACAACGGAAAATCTATCAATAAAAGTGCGCTTGCTTCAGTGAAAGCGGATGTAGACAACACCGGCAAGGGCAGCTTGATCAAGTGCAAGATCCAGTGCGATCCAGAGCTCTCACAATATTCGCTGCCATCGGACAAAATCAGTATTGTAACAAATTTTTTCATCACACATGCCCCCTATTCAAGCCCGTTCAGACAGTTTCCTTTCAAAACGGTCCTTACGCAAGTCTGCCGGAATTTTAGTCGGATATTCCCCATGAAAGCAGGCGGCACAATAATCTTCACTGTCTATCAGCTTATTCAGCTTTTCTAGTGGTAAATATCCCAAAGAATCTACTCCAATCATCCATGCAATCTCGTCCACGCTATGATGGCATGCAATCAGGTTTTCTTCCGAATCAATATCCGTTCCATAATAACAGGGATATAAAAATGGCGGTGCTGAAATTCTCATATGGATCTCTTTCGCTCCGGCATCACGCAAAAGCTTTACAATGCGTTTGCTGGTCGTCCCTCTTACAATAGAATCATCTATCAGTACAACTCTTTTTCCATCAATTATCTTCTTAACAGGACTCAGCTTAATTCTAACCTTTTCCATACGTTCATTTTGTTCCGGAGAAATGAATGTCCTTCCAATATATTTGTTTTTTATCAACCCAATCCCATAAGGGATTCCGGATTTTCGCGCATACCCCAATGCGGCATCCAGTCCGCTGTCGGGAACGCCAATCACAATATCCGCGCATTTGGGATAACTCTCTGCCAGTAATTCTCCGGCTTTTATACGAGATTCATGTACGGATATGCCATCTATAACGGAATCCGGTCTTGCAAAATAGATGTATTCAAAAATGCAGGTTCTTTGCCTCTGTTTTTCACAGTGTTCTCTCCTTGATTCCACACCGTTTTTTGTAAACACCAGAATCTCTCCCGGCAGCACATCACGGATAAAATCTGCTCCTACCGCCGACAATGCACAGCTTTCGGATGCAACCACATATGCCCCGTCCGCCGTCTTTCCATAGCAAAGGGGGCGGAACCCATA
>JAIEKC010000028.1:0-3055 GCA_029064505.1 Acetatifactor sp. | reverse complement strand
CCCACGTTGGTGGCCTGAATGGCAAGATATCCGCCCTCCGGCAGTCTCCAATGATCCGCAAGAGACATTACCTTCACCAGCTGCCTGCCCGCAATGCCGTTCACTTCCTCCGCCACAAGCGCCGCTTTGTCCACGCTGCGGTTCAAGAGCAGGATCTCCGCCGCCCCCTTCTGCGCCAGCAGCATTGCAACCGCCCTTGCCACGCCGCCCGCTCCCAGGATCAGCACCTTCTCTCCCGCTATGTTCACACCGTCCTCACACATGGCGCGGTACAGGCCCGGCATATCCGTGTTATAGCCCTTGTAGCCATCCTCCACGGGCACCAGCGTATTCACCGCCCCGATCTGCTCCGCCAGCGGATCGATATCTTTCAAAAAGGGGATCACTTCACTCTTGTAAGGAACCGTCACATTCATTCCCAGCAGATTCAGCGCGAAGGCGCCTTCCACTGCTTCCCGCACATGCCCCGCAGGCACATGAAAAGGGACATACACCAGATTCTGCCCCAGCTTCTCCGCCAGAGTATTATGTATCACCGGGGACATGGTGTGCTCCACCGGATTCCCCATCAGCCCGCAGGTGCGGGTGTAACCGTTAATATTCATACTGATCCTTTCCCTTTCTCAAAATATAGATTTTCTCCGCATGTCTTCACAATTCCGTTCCGCGCCGCATAAGCAGAATATCCACCTTGCCGCACCGCATACAGCAGGGTATGTGCCCCTGGCGTCATTCGCAAAATTTGCAAGCCAACGATAAGCCGGCTTTGCAGGCAGCGTCACAAAGTCAGCTTCCATGACTTAGCGCATTGCCCGCAGGAATGAAGTCCCGCGCAAAATGGCAAGATCAGGTTCCGGTTTATCCGGATCAGAAAGATCTGTCATGACTTTCTGTGCTTTCTGTGGTAAAAAAACAACACGATCCGTTCCAGATAGCGTTTCAACACAATCTGAATCTCCTCTTTGGGGTGAATAGGCTTCACCAGATAAGTAACAATTCCCGCTTTTTTTGCTCCCCATACATCCGTAAAAAGCTGGTCTCCCACAAACAATGTGGTCCGCGGTGTCGTCCCCATTCTCTTCATGGCAGTCTCATATCCCTTCTTTCCAGGCTTTCCCGCCTTGAAAATGTAAGGGGAACCCACTCCGTCATGAAACATTTTCACGCGGGGTTCCTTGTTGTTGGATAAAAGCATGGTCCCGTAACCCACTGCCCGGAGCCGCTCAAACAGAGCGACCGCCCTCTCGTCCGCCGGAGCGCCATGAGGCACCAGTGTATTGTCGATGTCAAATATCACGCCCCGATATCCCCTATGGTACATGTCTTCATAATCAATATCATAAGCGCTGTCAATCTCATTATCGGGATAAAAACGTTGCAGCATAACGCTCCTTCCTGTTCAGACTCTTCCGAATCTGTACATATCTGAATTATCACAGCACCAGATCAGCCCGTTCCCTGATCTGAAAATGCCTGATATACTGCTCTTCCATGGGAATCCATTTCTCTCGAAAGTTTTCCAACATTTCCACACCGTTCCGCTGTTCGATCCGCTTCAGCTGTTCCTGCGGCTCCACATCACAGAACACCCGCAGTCCCATATATTCTCCGAAAACAGGATGGCAGCTGTATGCGCCTTCCACGATCCGCAGGTTTCCTTCCCGAACCTCCCGCTCTGCGCCGGGTTCCATGCGGCTGCAGTCAAAACATTGATACCGGAACGCCCCCGGACTCTTTAAAGCAGGCAGAACTTCTTCTATAAAACGCTCATGATGTACATTTCCTCCCGGCTCAGCCAGACGCTCCGGCCTGCGCAGCGACGGCGGCAGAAAGAAGTCATCCATATGCACCACACCGGCTCCCGTAATGTCTGCAAGCTGTTCCGCCAGTGTGGTCTTACCGGAGGCGCATCGTCCGTCCAGAGCCACGATCCTATTCTCCCGGGGCATGCGCGCGATAGCCTGCAGGAGAGGGAAAAGGCGGATAAAAGGGCTGCACACTGCGTCCTGAGCTTCCATTGCCGGATGGAGCCTTACCTGCTCCAAAAAGTAATCTCTAAATTCCAACCTTTTCCACTGCTTCCTTTATATATTCTGAGAGCTTTCTGCTCTCCACTCCCATCACCGCGGCATTGCACCTGCTCATAGGGATCAGCAGGATCCTGGCCTCGCTGGAGGCTACCGCCTCCGCCATTCCCGGAGTGATCTCCCCCAGCATGGCATTGGCCATGATAATACCTATGGGACCCACGATCACATCCACACGGCTGCTGTTATAGATCACCGCATTTTCTCCGGTAGCCCCCAGGACCGTCCCGCCCTTCATCATATTTGCCGTAGCCGTGGCATTGGTTCCCACCGCGATCAGCTCCGCTTCGGGATAAGCGCTGCGCAATTCTTCCACGAGACTTTTGCCCACGCCGCCTCCCTGACCGTCCATAATCATTATTTTCAAACCGATACACCATCCTGTCTCTCACATATCCGCTCGTCCTCAGACCAGATTCTAATCATATCATGACCACAGGTTATAATTCAACCCGCTTTTATAAATCATCTCCCTTTTTCGGAATTATGTACCCAATAAAAACGGGCTTATAAATATACATTACAGGCAGATATTTTATAATCAGGCAGCTCAATCTTCCCCGATTCAGTCTGTAATGTTGTCATAGATTGCAGCCCTCAAAATCCTTTGTCATCCTGCTATAAATATCTCTCACCCGTTCCTCACTGCTACCATGAAGATATTGGTGCCAAAAGAGAAAAGAAGTGATAACATTTGCAACATTCATGTGTCGTATAATATCTTGCCGCCGAATTTGTTTCCCGGAAAGCTTTCGGATTTCATTAATATAATAATCCAAGAAAACCGTAGTATTGATCCGGATACCATCTCCGCCTAATCTGCTCAGAAAAAAGCTCAGATCTCCAGACGCTCCGCCAAGGTGCGTCACACTTTGTGGGATGCAAAACCCAATTGGGGAGGCGTAGTGGGGCTACGGTGACCAAATTGGGGCGCAGCAGGCCGCGAAGTGGGGCGTGCAGACCGGGGG
>JAIEKC010000279.1:0-11373 GCA_029064505.1 Acetatifactor sp. | reverse complement strand
GATTTTTTACGGAAGATAGCACCCTTTTCCTGTTGAAATTTTCCGGGAAAAAATGTAAAATATAGATACACCAGAAAAGGTATATTTAAAGGGAGGTGAATTTTATGAGTTCGATGTCTGTAACTTCTTATGGAAGCGGTATTTATTCCCAGCTTTCCAGCGGTAAGAGGATCAATACTGCGGCAGATGATGCATCGGGACTCGCCATTGGTCAGAAACTGAAAAGACAGGAAACCGGCTTAAGTGTCGGCGCGCAGAATACGCAGGATGGCATTGGTGCCTTAAATGTAGCGGACGGCGCTATAGACGGCATGGTGAATTCCCTGCAGAGGATCCGTGAACTCGGCGTGAGGGCCCTGAATGGGATTTACTCCGATTCGGACAGAGCTTCCTTTCAGACGGAAATTGACCAGCTGAAGGACAGCATCCAGCAGACTGCCAAGAATACTACTTTTAATGAGCAGAAGCTGTTGGACGGCAGCATGGCCGATCTGCATCTGGCAACCAATCCCGATGGCGGCGGATTAGAGATCGGTATGGAGAATACCACTCTGGAGGCTCTGGGAATTGCTGATTTCGATGTGACCAGCGGGAATTTCGACCTGGGCGCGATCGATGCTGCAATTGACAAATTATCCGGTCAAAGAAGTTCTCTCGGCGCATATACAAATCGTCTGGAGCACACCTATAATTACAATACCAACGCTAATGAGCAGCTGTTAAGCGCCAGAAGCCGTATAGAAGATCTGGATATGCCCAAGGCTATTTCCGAGAAGAAGAAACAGGATCTTCTGAATCAGTACAAAAATCTGATGCTGAAGAGTCATATGAATCAGAGATCAAATGTTTTAAGGCTGTTCCAGTAGTCTGATAACTGCCATGAGAAGCCAAAAGGACTGACGCACCGCAAATATCGGTGCCTCAGTCCTTTTCTTGCTTTCCGTTCGCTTTCTGTGTATGCCGGTATTTCTTCCATGTCTGCATCAGGATTCCGGCAATACTCTTACGCTTTCTATGCCTGCGCCAGAATCCCGTCAATTCTTCTTCTCTCCTCTTCACTGAAAGAAGTATTTCTGATCATACCGATATTGTCCAAAATCTGGGAAGGCCTGGAAGCCCCGATGAGCACGCTGGTAATATCTCCGTCCCGAAGGATCCATGACAAAGCCATCTGTGCCAGTGTCTGCCCTCTCTCCGCCGCAAGCTCTCCCAGCTTCCGCACTCTGGCAATGGTCTCCTCATTGATGGCATTCTCCTTCAGGAATCTGCCGTCTGTACGAATACGGCTGTCCTCGGGAATGCCGTGAAGGTAACGATCCGTCAGCAATCCCTGTGCCAGAGGGCAGAAGGTGATAATACCAATGCCATGAGCCGCCGCATACTCTTTCAGGCCATCCTCCTCTATATCTCTCACCAACATGGAATACTTTCTCTGATTAATGATAAAGGGTGTGTTCATTTCTCTGAACAGTTTTGCAATGGCAACGGTCTGCTCCTTACTGTAATTGGATATACCCACGTAAAGCGCCTTGCCGCTTCTCACAATGCCGTCCAGCGCCCCTGCTGTCTCCTCCAGAGGCGTATTGGGATCAGGTCTGTGATGATAATAGATGTCCACATAATCCAGTCCCATCCTCTCCAGACTCTGGTCCAGGCTCGCCACCAGATACTTTTTACCGCCCCAGTTGCCGTAAGGTCCGGGCCACATGTCATAGCCCGCCTTAGTGGAGATCACCAGTTCATCCCTGTAGACGCCAAGTCCTTTCTCCAGGATCCGCCCGAAATTTTCCTCCGCGGCACCGGGCACAGGCCCATAATTATTCGCCAGATCAAAATGAGTGATACCGTTGTCGAAAGCTGTATAACACATCGCCTGCATCGTCTCAAAATTTCCGTTGGAGCCAAAATTATGCCACAACCCCAGCGATACCGCCGGGAGTAACAGTCCACTGTTTCCGCAGCGGTTGTATCTCATTTCATCATAACGTGTTTCACTTGCCTCATACATACTTGTGCAGCCTCCTTTTCCTTCTTGGGAACTGTTAAAGAATTAATCTTCACATCTGACTTGCCTAAATCTTCTTATGCCGCGTTGGTCTACGCTCCGCTTCGGTCCGTGCCGGACGTATGCCACTGGCACACAGCACCGTCAATCGGCGTACCCCAGTACGCCTCATTCCTCCGCCTTGCATAAAAAGATTTATACTGCGTCATTTGCAAAGTTAATACTTATCAGTTCCTTAATTATTTTTAACATGTCTGACCCAAAAGGTCAATGCCGCATATTGGCTGGCAAATGTATTTTCGCAAGCTCATCCCAAACCGTTAAAAATTTACAAACACTATGATCCTGAACCGTTTTTCTTCACAATAACAGTCAATATTTCCTCCCAGCTTATCCGAGAAAGCCAGAACGCTCTGCATCCCCAGCCCATGGTTTCCGCCTCTCCTGCTTTTGGGCAGTCCGGTGACAGAGTCAAAATCCACTTCTTTCTCACATTCGTTCTCCATATCGATCAACAGATATTCTTTTGTACAATGGATCTTCATATTGACATACCGTTTCGCCGGTTCCAGATCTTTTACATGAAACACCGCATTTTCCAGAAGGTTCGCCAGAACCAGCGCAAATTCGTACTCGTTGACCGGAATCTGCCTGGGTACCCGTATGTCCGGATGCAAAGTTATGCGGAAAGCCTGCGCCTGTTCCGACATTTTCAGGAGAATGGTGTTAACCACCAGATTCTCACAATACCGGACCACTTTATTTTCATCCACCACTTCATTGATATGCTCCGCAATATTTCTGATCTCATCATACTCTCCCTGATCCAGCAGGGAATCTATCATCATGGAATAATGCCTCATATCATGCCGCAGTATTTTCAGATTTCGCTCAGACCGTTCCGCCAGATAATACTGGCTTTCCAGGCCCTTGATATAGGATTCGAACATCACGTTTTTCCAGTATCCTTCCGCCTGCTTCGTCTCACTGTCCACATACCGCAGCACCACCACATAAGACACAAGCATTGTGATCATCAGGAAAATACTGACAGGGATATTTGCGGGATATTCATAAAGTGTATGCGGGAAAAAGGCAAGGCAGGAAAAACTGATAAAAAAGAACACGGGAATCAGACATAATTCCCACCAGCCCTTTCTGAAATCCCACTCATAAAACCTGTGGAATATATTCCCGATCCTGTGATAAAGCAGCAGCAGGATAACAACATGCATCAGCAGATTTCCCGCCAGCGCAAACCAGAAACTATCTGTACAGATATACAGGATGGATGCCGTTATACTTCCCACGATCACATAATTGGAAGCGCTCAGTCCGATAAACAGCACCCTGCTGTCCCTCTTCTTCGAGATGATAAGTCCTGTGGACTGCGCTGCAAGGATCTGAATGATATCCGCGATGAAATAGCAGAGATCACTGTCGGGAAACATATTCAGCTTCACATAATCCAGAAGGTTCAACACTGTATACGAAGCAAAACATATCCCAAATGTCTTCCCTTTAGAATAGCGGTGCATTAAAAAAAGATAAATAAACGCCATGAAAAACACATGGCTCAGCATATACGATATATCCTTAAAATAAACCATCTTTTCCTCCAGTGATACATCTAAGGAACTGTCCCGAAATAACTTCCCATATTCCTTGTCT
This sequence comes from Acetatifactor sp., assembly GCA_029064505.1. Taxonomy (GTDB): domain Bacteria; phylum Bacillota; class Clostridia; order Lachnospirales; family Lachnospiraceae; genus Acetatifactor. The sequence goes on along the minus strand of JAIEKC010000279.1, from coordinate 7,697 downwards.
TTTTCTCCGCCAAGCACCGCTTGTCAATCCGTTACACAGTCCGCTATGCGCCTGATTGTCAAGTGGCATTGTCGAAGAAAAATCCTGCAGACTGTCGGTAAGTTATTTTGTGACAGTTCTTAACTGTATTTCCCGGAAACAAAAAGAAGATACTCCCTCTTGACCTCCTTGGTCCTTGCCTTGCTGACGGGAATACATCTTCCGGATTCCATTGTAATCTCATCCGCAGTCAGACGCTTCACATAATCCAGATTTACCAGAAAAGACTTGTGGACCTGCTGAAAATTCCTCTTCTCCGCAATCTCCCGTACCTCTTCTTCAAAAGATTTCCTGATGAAAAGGCTTTTCAACACTTCCCCGCCGGTCAGGTGCACCTCCAGCCTTCTATAGGCATTTTCAATATACTCTATTCCCGAATAGGGCGTCCGCACCAACCCGTCCTTCGTCTTGACCAGGTACAGGGGTTCCTTCTTTACTTTTGTAAAAAACAGGGCATAATCCAGCGCTTCAAAGAGACTATCCTCCTTCACCGGCTTCAGCAGGTATCTCACCGCACGCACCCCATAGGCATCCAACGCAAAATCATCCGAAGAAGTGATGTAGATGATCACATTCTCGCCACCGGATCTCCGGATCTGATTGCCGAGTTCAATACCCGTCCGCTCCGGCATCAGCATGTCCAGTATATAGATATCCGCCAGTTTCCCTTCCGATATCATCTGATACAACAGGGATGGATCGGTGTATTTTTCCATTTCAAAGCCTCTGCCCGGATACATCACTTTGTATTTCAGTAATAGCTTTTCTATGGCAAGCAGATCTTCAATGCTGTCATCACAAACCGCAATTTTCATAATGTATACATCCTTACATTCAAAATATCACGTACTGCAAGTGTTGTCGTATGCATTTCCAGATATGCTTCCTCACAAGTTCCATTTACTGCCACGCTGCAGCCGAAAGCATACGGATTCCAGGTGAGATCATCTGCGTGGGCGGCAATGGTCAAATGCCCCATGCTCCCTTTGCACGATCTCTTCTTCCCTGTGGATGCCCCAAAACACTGAATACCTGTAACTGTACACGCCGCAAAGCATGCTGTGTTTTCAAAGTCATATCTGAACAGTTACACATACTTTACTATTATAGCATCCGTTCCGATTTCCCTATTTCTCGATTCTGCGCAAAAAGCAGTGAAAACTTCGCATGTATTTTACGTCCCTCTGTCACGCTCTTACAGGTTTATCACAGTCGTCTTCCTTCGGCTGATCTTGCTGAACCATGCATAATACCCTATGAAAAGCCCGCTGGTGACCACCCATGTCAGGGGGTAACTGAACATGATGGTGTAGATATCCCGCTTCATGGGAACCGCGAACATAACCCAGAGAACGCGGATCACACAGATTCCGCCCAGACAGATCAGTGTGGGAATCCAACAATCGCCCACCCCGCGCAGTGCACCGGACATGATCTCTATGATAATATAGGTAATGTAGACCGGCACCAGAAACCGTATCATGACCATACCGATCCGGAGCACCTCGTCATCCGTTGTAAAAAGCTTATAAATATAGGGAGCGCTGATATACAAAACAGCGGATACCAGAACGGTGGTCCCCAGAGTCATCCCCAGGCAGGTGCGGATCCCCTTCCGCACCCTCTCCGGTTTACCCGCACCGAAATTCTGCCCCACAAAAGTAGTAATGGAAATACCAAAGGCATTGACCGTCATCCAGAATATACAATCCAGCTTCGAATACGCGGTCCACGCCGCTACGGTGTCCGTTCCCAGGGCATTGATGGCAGACTGGATGATAATATTCGACAGACTGTACATAACCGACTGCAGGCCCGCGGGAAACCCGATCTTAATGATCCTGTGAAACATCCTGCCGTCAAGGCGGATCTTTCGGAGTTCCAGACGATGCATATCCTCGGTGCGCATCAGAACGACCACCACCAGCACCGCGCTCAGCGCCTGGGAAGAGATAGTGGCAATGGCGGCTCCCGCCACACCAAACTTACATAGCACGATAAATATCACATCCAGCACAATATTGGTAACGCAGCTGATGATCAGGAAATACAAAGGACGTCTGGAATCTCCCACCGCACGCAGGATACCTGAGCCCACATTGTATACCAGATTTCCTATCACCCCCAGGAAATAGATGCGGATATATAGAATCGCCATATCCAGGACTTCCGCCGGAGTATCCATTGCCCGCAGGATAGAAGGTGCTGCCGCAAAGCCGCTTACCATTAAAAACAATCCTGCCGCCAGGCAAAAGGCCATCGCCGTATGCACCGCATAGCCCACCATCTCCCTGCGCTTTGCCCCATAATACTGGGAAATGATAACTGTTGCGCCACTGGACAGGCCTACAAAGAACCCCACCATGAGATTGATGACTGTTCCCGTACTTCCTCCCGCGGCAGACAGTGCCTCCTTACCCACAAATCGGCCAAGGATCATGGCATCCGCCGCATTATACAACTGTTGGAAAAAGGTGCCGAATAAAATGGGGAAAAAGAACAGGAGCAACTGTTTCCAGATAACTCCCTCTGTTATTTCGTTCTTTTCTGTAATCTCATTCTTTTCCGCGACACCGCTCTCTTCTGCAATGTCTCTCTTCTCCGAAACACTGCTCTCTTTCGGAATGTCCCCCTTCTCCGCTGCATTGCCCTCTTCCGCAATGTCCCTCTTTTTCGAAACACTGTTCTCTTTCGGAATATCATTTCTTCCTGTCATATCGCTCTTGACCATAATCTCATCCCTTTCAGGATCTTCTGCTCTTTCCATTTTTACACCCCATACCCGCCCCGGTGGGCACTGATTTCAATTTGGGAAAGTTTACTGAAAAATTGCTTACTGTCTTTCCTTTAGGGAGTATATTCCGGTTCCTGTCATATGTCAAGGACTACGCGGTAAATAAGTTAATCCGTACCGCCGACACTGCCGCTGGTACTGGTGCTGCACGTGGTACTGTAGGACACAATCCTTTTGAGCCTGGAAAAGCCCCGGGTGATCAAGATTACCCAGGGCTCTGCCGCATGGCTGCAGTCACCCGGAAACGGGAGTGTCAACAGGAAGTTTTTCCTGTGTCGTACTGCTTCTCAGGATTACCGGAGGAGCTTTTCACCGCCCGCCGGCGTATGTTCCGCTCATGCTTTTTCCCACACAGGAGAGTCATAGTCACATACGGCAGCAGAAGGAACCCGCAGCAACCAGTTACAAGTACCGCGAATTCCGTGAATTCCGCCGTACCATCCCTGCCGGCTCTGCTCAGGAAGGGCAGTCCCAGTGTGAGAACGAAGTACCAGAAGACGGGAGGCGCACATTTGCACATAAAAGTCAGCAAAGAAGGCTTTCCGCAGGTATCCGTATCATTATCGGCCGACTCATGTGTGCCCATATTATCTCCCCCATCCATAAAGTCATTCTCAACCGTTCTTCGGACAAACCATCCGATGAGACGGTAGATCGTGAGCAGGGCAATAAAATATACGACCACGCCTATCATAGTGTGGAGTCTGTCCTGGGTCAGCACTCCTTTCATCAATCCTGCATTCTCAAGATACATGGGAAGATAAATAGCTATCATGATCCGCAGACCATTGACTAACACGGTGAACAGCCACGAGAGGAGCGCACTGACAACAAGCCAGCCCAGTCCTTTTACTCTTTTTCTGATGTGCGTGTTCTTTTTTACCTTCTTTTTCAGCTTCACTTTTATGCTTTTTACCACATTTTCTTCTGTTCTCTTTTCCGCACTTTCCTTTATATGACCGTTCCTCTTTGCTTTTACATTGCCGAATACGGGCGTCACGGAATTCCCCCATAAGTTTTCCGCGGAGTCAGACAATACCGATTTCTGCGGCAGTGCGATCATATGGACAAAGGAAAAAAATATTGTCGCAAAGGTAATGACCATGAACCTCACCCCGGAACAGGAAGGTGCGATCAACAGCCGCAGATCATGATTCACATAGCCCGTACCGGAGATATACGTAAAAGGTATCCTGCTCAAAAACCCCACCCACCATGTGGTAGGTGCAAGTATCCACCGCAGGGAATCGCAGTCGGCCCGGCTGTAATAACATTTGATTCCCAGGACAATGAGTATTCCTGCCAGGTAAAATATGAAATCATCACACAGGAAGTCACTTTTTTTCTTCACAGTCATCTGTTTATCCATACCCTTCATTATTTGATACTCTGTCCGAAACCATACCATTTCAGATATACTAACCCCTATGATTCCGCATTCCGGAATCTCAGATTCCAAAGCCGGCAAGTTGGCTTATGAGAAATACTCTGTACTAAAGCAAACAAATTTACCTTGTCATTTCTCAGTGTGAGATTTCGAATTTCCCCGCGAAACAGCTAAGCCTGAGTATCAGGCTTTTGGCTGTGAGCGGCCGAAAATTCTTCTCACACTATACTAATCGTTGTTGAAATCACGGCTTCCGACTCTATTACAGTTGCATAAGATGAAATAGCTACTTTTTGTTTTATCTTACTCTTGTGGCTCTTCTCTTTATAAAGAAGATCACTGCTATGGGCAGGATCAGAAGCATGGTTCCCGGTTCCGAATATGCCCGGTATCCGCCTCCCACAGCCAGCCCCGATACTCTCTGGGGCAGGGGAAGCGCCTGATCCACATCCGTGCTTTCTCCCTCCGTATTCCGTATGATCTCGGAGACTGCTACAAAGGAAGTATATGGTGTGACCATATTATACTCCAGACCGAGCTGTGTGATCTCATCTTTCACCGACTCATCATTCCGGATACTGCCGTACCCCGCGATCCTGTCCAGACGGGTTCTCGCCCACAGATATCGGATGGCTTCGCTCTCCATATCCACCGTCACATTGCTCACAGGGATCTCCTGGATATATTCTTCGTCACCCGCTTTGCCGGTTATGGTAATGGTCCCGCCGGGTTTTCCCCGCCACTTGCCGAAGAATACAATGGGCTGAGCCGCATATAAAACAGATGGCACGGAAGGCTCCACATCATAGACCTCAAAGCCTCTGTAAGTGATCGCAATATCCGTGAGCAGAGGAGCTTCTATGTAAGTGCGGAAAGTCGCTGCTGACTCCGCCGCATCTTCGCTGTCCGTCACAATGAAAGATTCTCCCAGCCCGCAGCCCGCAATCTGTTTGATCAGATAATCATTGACCGAGCTTCCGATGCCGAAGGAGAAGAAGCTGGCACTGTCCATGTTTTCGGTAATGCAGGAAATGATTTCGCTTTCATTGGAAATATATCCGTCAGTTATGATAACAATACTTCGGGCCGTATCTTCCTCCTTGGGTATGGCTATGGCCTCCTCCAGCGCAGGAAGCAGTGAAGTCCCTCCGCCGCCTTCCTGTTCATCGATCATCTCAGTAGCCGCCCTGATATTTCGTGCAGTGGCAGAAAGTGAATTGGGAGAAAGCAGGGTGGAGTCATTGGCAAACAGGATCAGGTTGAAGGTATCCTTCTCATTCAGATTTGTGACCAGATCCCGGATCAGCTCTTTGGCAGTATCCAGAGGATAACCGAACATGGAACCGGAGACATCCAGCACAAAAATATATTCTCTGGGAGGAATATCCTCCGGGTCATATCTCTCGGGAGGCTGTATCGTCAGCATAAAGAAATTTTCAGCCTGCGAAGTTTCATTGGATGCCCTGCTGCCTGATAGAACAAGTCCGCTCCGGATCGCTTCACCGGTCAGCCTATATTTTAAGATAAAGTCTCTGTTTCCCGCATAATTGTCCGGATCGGCCAGTGTGATCTGCGCGGTGGAATCATCCGTTTTATTGATGCGGATCGCGTGTGTTTTGCTTGTCACCTCAGCAATGGGAACGCCTGTGGAAAGATTCACGGTAATATTGTAGTCGCCTGGAGGCGTCGTACCGGCCGCCAGATACGGACTCGCGATCCAGTCGTCATCGGAATCACCGGAACCTTCTCCGCCGGCACCGGTCTCACCGGATTTACCATTTGCTTTGGAGTCTCCGTCTGCACCAGAGAAATGATTGTCATTGCCGCCAGCCCTGTCACTGCCGGACACCATACCGCTTCCGTTGCCGTCGGATACCGTATCTTCCCTGCCGCCGTCAGACGGGGAATTTTCCCTGTCACTGTCAGATGCGGAACTTACCTTATCACTGTCAGACGAAGAGTTTTCCCTGTCACTGTCAGATGTGGAACTTCCCTCATCACTGTCAGATGCTGCAAGCGGAGCAAAACGGGGCCCCACAACCGTAGGAAACACAAATTCATAGATATGTTCTCTGGGCGTGATCAGTTCCGTGTAATGCAACTCTATATTAACAGTGTCCCCGGGCATGATATTCGCCACATCCATGGTAAACACATTGGGTCTCTTCTGCTCCATCAGGGAAGCGCTCTTGCCTTCACTCTTGGCCTCCTCATACTCCACTTTCGCTTCCTCTTTCTCTTTGATCTGGGCAGTGATCTTCTCATTGCCGATCACCATTGTCATTCCATGGACAGTGACACCGGAAGAAGTGGGAAATACATAGCTGGCATTTATAGGGGTATCGCCCTCGTTCACATAGGTCTGTGTCACATATGTCTCGGCGATCATACCATTAATATTTGTGACCACATCGGTTGATCTCAGGGGAAAATGTTCCACGGAGGAAGCATCGTCCTCCGCGCCCCGGATGATAAAATAGGGGGCAAGAAGCTTGTCCTCCTCACCTTCCTCCGCTTCGTCAGTGTCGTTGGTATCATCACCGGCAACGGCACTGGCGTCACCGCTGTTGCCACTACCGTTACTGCCGCCTGAATTATTTTTCTCCGCGGCACAGACGGCCGGACAGCTTGCAACAAAAAGCAGCAGCGCCAGAATACAGCATATCCACTTTCTGCACTGTCTCATAAAGCTTTCTTCTCTCGTAATGTTCATTGCGGACCTCCTTGGAATATCACTACATGACTCGTATTCTGAGAATAATCATAGAATGGCAATGCACAAAATGTGCATCAGAATTTCCACATATTGGCATCAGATTTCAATCATTTTTGCATCATTTGACGGAAAAAGCTTTTCCTCACAGGGAAAAATTTTTGATCATGAGAAGTTGACAAAATGATCTATCGGCATCTTCCAGGTAAAGACCTCCCTTGTATACACCATACTCATCAAAGTAAGCTGACATATCCGCATCTTCTGCCAGAGCCGGAGATGTAGTCGTATTTCCGGTACGGATAGGTGTTCCCTTTGCCTCAAAGTAGTTGCCCAGGTCTTTTTCGTCAATCTTATTCGCGGTGTCATTCACCACCTGATCGCCATGTTCGCCGTTCTTATCTGCAGGCACCTTGTACAGCATTGCGCCGTCCTTATACTTCAAGTTGCCGCCAGCGTCTAACTCCACATACTTGTCAACAGTTCCGGTGGTTGCTGCTGATGCCGCTGTACCTTTCACTACATCTGTACCATTGGAAGTCGTTCCACCGCCTGCATTTTCGAGTGTAGCATTTCCTGCCGTCACAAAAGTCAGACCTGCCTTTGCGGTAACAGTCCCATCATCGGCCAGATCAAAATAAGTAGCAAGATTTGCATCTGTCACTTCCACATGATCCGTTGCCGCCGTACCGCCACCAGTGGGGCTTACGAATAATTTATTTTTGCTGTATCTAATGCCATGGATGCCGCAGCAGCTCCAGTGG
>JAIEKC010000278.1:0-2925 GCA_029064505.1 Acetatifactor sp. | reverse complement strand
CACTGTACCGGGAATCCATAACGGCTCCCCTGACGCCTGCCGATCCCTCCCAAACCATCGACCAGCTGAACACCCGCCTCAAACCCGCCCTCGACTCCCTTGGCTCCGCCTACCGGGACATCTTCGCGGACGGCGTTTTCAACCCGGATGCCGTGGACCTCTCCATGCTTGAGAGCATAAAGTCTTCCATCGAGGGGCTGAACAATCTGCAGGACGTGGATATCAACATCGACATGGCGGCTTTCGACTCCCTCGCCTCCACCCTCACGGCAGCGGACGTCACACAGCAGGCCTTTGATGACTTTGCCAGCGGGCATACGGATGCGGACGCGGCCATGGAGTCCCATCTCCTGTGTCCCTGTTTTTAACCCCTGCAATCTTCCGCCGTTATTTACGCCTGAAAGTTATCTGCCCCGGACAATATCAGCCGCAGATCACGGCCCACGCTTTGTGCGTATAAGGGAAGGGAAAATCTCCCGCCCCCCGAAATAAGGATCCCTCAAAAAGAAGACCCTCTTAGGGCGTGTTTGAAAAATGTTTTCTCCGGGGTGTGCGTCACACTTTGTGGGATGCAAGACTCAATTGGGGAGGCGTAATGGGGCTACGTTGACCAAATTGGGGTGCTGCAGACCGCAAAGTGTGGCGTGCAGACCGGGGCAAACACGCCCCAGGGTCTTTTTAATAAAAATCGTGAAAGGAAGAGGAAACAGACATGCCAGCTACATCAAAATGAAAAGAAACCAGTGGAAGGTCAGGGCCGCACTTTATACCGCTGCCGCCACAGTCATCAACGACCGCAGGGAGATACTGGCGCTGCTGCAGCGGATGTATGCCGCCCTGAAAAACGTCCCCCCGGAGGAACTGCGGGAGGAACTGGTCTCCTGCCCGGCAGGGATGATCCACAATGACTGACACCATACAGGACAAGGAAGGAAATCCGCAGCACCTTCCGGGCCGCGGGAAGATACGGCATGAACGCCGCCGACTATCTTGCCGCCTCTCAGGAGGCATTAACATTGTAACTTATTAACTTTATAGCTCTTGTGGCTATATCACTATGATATCAGGAGAAACATAATGGCTATTAATGAACGAATCATAAAAAACAGAAAATTTCGAAAATGTATTGATGTTGCAAATAAGGCTTGGATGAGGATTTCTTTCTGGACTGCCGCATCTGATGTGGAGTTCGATGACGGAAAAACCGCAGAAGAAAAAGTGACAAACCTTACAGCCAACGGAGTTATTAAATACGTAAAAATCGTAGACAGTCTGCCCAATGATGCGGCACAACATCCTGATACATTTTATTTGGTCAAATAGAAAGGAACATTCATGGCAAAAGCTTTTTTAGGTAATGCAAGGCGCAAGCTATATATCGGCTCTGGCAAGGTCAAAAAAGGATATGTGGGAAATACACTTGTGTATTCTGCGGGCAATATAGTCACTTACCATATCGATCTCAACACTTCTTATAAAGAAGAATTAGACAGTGGAATTTCCTGTCTTTCTCCCACAACAGTTCCAAGTAAACCCGGATGGACGTTCGTGGGGTGGAGAGAGGATTCCTCGGCCAGCGGAAATGTGTTATCCGGTAAGATCATGGGTGACGATCCAATTGATCTGTATGCTGTATTTAGCCAGGATATTGTACTTACTACAGGAATGAATAACACAATATACAGTCAACAGACCTTGCCAAAATATTACAACAATGGCAATATCAGCAATCCGGTATTTAATGTACTGAACCCATCACCTGCAGGAGCTGCATTCATGGGCTGGAGTGTATCTTCTACCGATGCAACTGTTTCCTACAGTTCGATCAATAATCTGTCATTATCCGAATCTCTTGTTTTGTATGCGGTATTAACTTATGAAAATGCAACTGTTGCTACGATACCCGGAACATATCGGGTAAATATCAATGGAGGATGGTTTAATACCGCGCCATTTGTTTTTGTTGATGAGATAGATTGTTCCAAATATGCAGGTATAACCGCTACCTTTATTGGCGAGTCTGACGCAAATGGTGGCAGCGCAGATCAAACACTATATGCAGAAGCTGGCGGCACAAAAATCGAACTCGCATCTTCTCACTGTAATTTCGACGGACAGCGAAATCCCGTTAGTTTTAATAAGTCTGTTACAATTATGTTTACACAGACGTCCGGATCAACAAGTTTGACTGGATATGGTACTTATGATACATACGGGTTCGATCATGATGGTTACATACGCATTGGCGATGAAACAGCAACTCTTATAGGAAAAACGTCTGTAGGCTAAAATATGAATGTTCAGAGCAAACGGATGAGAAAACCGGATAACTCCCGCAGCTGACGGACGGTTATGACAAGAACGACAATGCACGACCAGATCAGCCACTTCAGCGACCGGAAGAACGCCGCCATGGGGTCCCATCTCCTGCGTCCCTGTTTTAAATCCCCGAAATCTTCCGTCGTTATTTACGCCTGAAATTTATCAGCCCAGACAAAATCAGCCGTAAATCACGGCCGGAGCTTTGTGCGTATAAGGGAAGGAAAAAGCTCCCTGCCCCTGAAATGATGATCCGGTGAAAAGAAGTCTCTCACATGGGTCATTTTTATAAAGATGAAAGGAAGAGGAAACAGACATGCTCAATTACATCAAGATGAAGAGAAACCAGTGGAAGGTCAGAGCCGCGCTCTACGGGGCGGCTGCCACGATCATCGACGACCGGAAAGAGATACTGGAGCTGCTGCAGAAAATGTATGCCGCCCTGAAAGACGTCCCCCCGGAGGAGCTGCGGGAGGAACTGGTCTCCCGGCTGGCAGAACTGATCCACAATAACTGATGCCATATATGACAAGGAGGCAGATCCATATGGGAATACTGAACGACATGCTGAAAGACGTCTTCGATATCTCCAAAATCAAAGATGCC
>JAIEKC010000277.1:0-2019 GCA_029064505.1 Acetatifactor sp. | reverse complement strand
TCATGGTACTCTTTCCGATATTGATAAAGAATGCCTCATCCGCCGTACTGCCCGCCAACGCTCCGTTTCTCCACTGAGTCGTCAGAAATACCCGTATGGTTCCCTCCACTCTGGACCACAGCATTTCGTCATTTGGCTCAAACACTGCCCAGTTGGTGTTGGCGCGGATAGATTCCTCAATGAAAATGAAAAGCCGTCTCACGTTTATGTACTTCCAGTTGCCGTCACTGGAGCAGGTTCTCGCTCCCCACACCCTGATGCCCTGTCCGGGAAGCGCCCTGATCAGATTGATTCCCCTGGGATTCAGCTTTGCCTGCTCCGCCTCATTAAAGTTCACGGAAAGTCCCGTACAGTTCCGCACGATCTCATTTGCCGGCGCCTTGTGCACGCCTCTGGTGTTATCCGTCCGACCGTAGATACCTGCCACGGCACCGGAGGGCGGCAGACTGATATTGCGCTTTACTAGCGGATCATAACACTGCAGCCATGGATGATACATGGCCGCGTAACCGGAATCCACATTCTCTCTGAACTCCTGCAGATCCGATACCTCTTTATCCTCAAGGGGCATATCTAAAATAGCAAAGCGGTTCCCCATATTTTCGCAGTGGCTCACAAGGTCACTCTGCACGGTCTTATCCGTAATTCCGGGAATTGCCATGATGCTCACATCGGAAAGCGTCTTAAATGCCATCAGCCCGGTCCTCATATCCGGTGCGCCGTCTTCGCCTTTGTACATGGCCGGATCGATCTCCGATGGATCGACAACTTCCATTCCGCCTGCGAGAGATACGACGAATGACAATTCCTCCTCTTTTTCCAACAATCCTTCCATTATGCCTGCAGTCAGATTTTCTTCGTGTATCTCCACATTGACAATCTGAGATTTCTTCAACGCGTGCTCTATGTAATTGCTGCTGTCGGGATTAAAAGAAACATTCGCATACTGTTCGGAAGCAGTATCGTCCTGTATGGTCACTCCCCATTCCGCAAGATACAGAAATACCTCGGGGACATTCTCTTCCGCCCCGGGATCTTTCGGATCGTCGTCTCCTTTCAACGGGGCTTTCAGGCCGGTGCCTTTTTCCGACAGGGCTTTCAGCGCCTCGCCTTCCTCCGACGGATCTTTCGGGTTGCCGCCTTCCTCCGACGGATCTTTCGGGTTGCCGCCTTCCTCCGACGGATCTTTCAAGTGCCCGGCTTCCTCTGTCAGACACCCCAATGTGACTTCCTTTCCATCAATTTTCTTTACAACGCCAAAGAAAAATTTGCTCTTCTTTTCCGCTTTCTGCAGGCAGATCATGTCATTCACCTGTAATGCGGAGCCATCCTCCAACTCACAGGTAATGGTAATGCTGCCTGATTCACCTTCTTTTACCGCAGATCCGGTTCCCGCTTTTCCCGCATCGGCTTTTTCCGTGTCCGCCTTTCCTGCATTGATCCGGTCTGTATCCGCCTTTCCCGTGTCGTTTTTTCCCTTATCGTCCTGTGTCACATCCATGCTTCCTGTCAGCCTGGTCCGGCTCTTGGTCTGAAGCACAAATTTAACCTTAATGCTGTTCCCCCATGCACCGGGGTTTGACGCCTTCAATTTCAGATAAGGCTTATCCGGAGTCCCGGGTATGCTTCCCTCTGCTGCCTGATTACCTTTTTTATCTTCATTATCTTCATCTTTAAGTACACGCATCACATAGCAGGAAGAACCCCCGTTATTGAAAAACTGTTCCACCGCATAGGGCAGAAAACGCTTCTGCCCGTAAGTCCGTTCCGGCAGATAACCGCCGAAGCGTCTCTGGTAATCCGCCATGCTGGTGATCAGCACGGGCAGCCCCCTGGTCGGTCCTTTCTGCGCCATTCCCACAAATCCTGCCGTGCTGGTGCCCACACCTTCCATAGCTTTGATACCGGAATCAAATTCTTCCACATATACTCCGGGTGATAGATATTCTGCCATATTTCTCCTTTCCGCCGCCACATGGCGACTGTGAACATATACAATGCTTACATATTATATTATCC
>JAIEKC010000276.1:0-4144 GCA_029064505.1 Acetatifactor sp. | reverse complement strand
GCTGCCGCAGTGAATGTGACGGGGACTGTTTCCGTGATCGTCCGCACTTCCCAGAGTACGGTAACAGCGGCGGCAGCAGCGGCAGTAGGCGATCTCCAGGAGGGACAGTATGTGACAGCTACCGTGGGAGACAGCCAGTGCGGCACATTGGCAAGGCAGGCGGTGACCAATGCTGCAAGCTCTGTGAACGGCAAAGTGTTATCTTATCTGGAGATCACCCTTGATATATGCAATCCGGGCGGCGGTGTTGTTCGGAATGTGGAACAGATTTCCACACCTATTGAGTTTACTATGGCGATTCCGGCAGATATTGACAGCAGCCGGTATGGTTTTCGGGAGAGTTGGATATGGACATGAATCAAACGGAAGAATCGACAGAAAGTAAGCTATTGCAGGAACCACCGGCGGAACAGCCGACACAACGATCAGGTAAGAGGTCTGCGAAATGGAAAAGCAGACGAACGGTCGTTGTTCTGGCTGTGGGAGCGGTCATATGTGCTGTGATCACAGGTTTTCTTCTGGCTGATTATTACAGGGCAGGTGCGGAGACCAGTAAGGCACTTGAGGCATTGCGGATGGAGGTGCAGGAGTTCCGGCAGGAAAAGATGACGATTGTTCATCCATCCGGACTTTCTGCTGATCAGGAGATTTCTGTAACGGAGAATCCCTTTAGGACTGTTTTTCAGGAATATCCTGATATAAAGGGATGGCTTTATGTGGAGGGAATGCTCATTGATTATCCTGTTCTTCAGCGGGAAGGTGAGGATGAATATTATTTGTACCTGAATTTCAAGGGAGATGAGGATAAAAGAGGGAGTTTGATCCTTGACGAGGACAGCTCTGTGCAGGAAGGGATGTTTTCCACCAATCTTCTGATCCACGGACATAATATGAAGGACGGCAGCATGTTTGGCGAATTAGACAGGTAACGTTCAGAAGATTTTTATCAGGAACATAAATTTATGAAGTTCTATGCGGAAGACGGGGAGCATGTTTATGAAGTGATAGCAGTCTTCGAAAGTCAGGTATTCTATGTGACGGATCAGGTGTTCAAATATTATAATTTCTTTCAGGCGGATACGGTGGAAGAGTTCAACTACTTTTATGATAATATCAGGGAACTATCCTTATATGACACTGGGTTGATGGCGGAATTCGGGGATAAATTCCTGACCCTGTCCACCTGCGCCTATCACGTGGAAGATGGAAGGTTTGTAGTAGTAGCGAAGGAAATAAAGCCGGAAGAGGCTTTCTGAAACGAAGGCACTGTGGTTGTCATGGAGAAGGATCAGGGAAAACAGATTACATTCAGATTATGGAGGATGAAATGAAGATATCAGACAAATTTACATTGGCAGCAGAGCGGTTTTTCCTGATCTCCGGAAGTATTATCTTTCTGATCGCTCTCTGTATCCTCCTGACAACAGACGAAAGACTCTTTCGCAATGTTTCCAATTTGAGGCTGTTCGCATTTGATCTTTTGATACTGGCGGTTCTCTATATCGGGTACTCTGTTTCCCGGAAAAAGGGAGAACACAGATGGAAACACCCTTATATGCTGTTGACCGGGAGCTATCTGCTGCTGTTTCTCCTGCAATGCCTGTATGTGCACTTTACCTATTTTTATACCGGCTGGGATGTAGGGCTCATGCAGATGCGTGTGGAAGCCGTGCTGAGTGGACACACAATGCAGGAAGTCAGCGGAGACACAGGCTACTCCATATATCCCAATAATCTTTTTTTGTTTTATGTACAGTATCTCATCTCCAGGACAGGGGAGCTGCTTTCCATGAAACGGCCTTATAATCTGTGTATTTATATATCCTGCCTCTGCGTGAATCTATCCTGCTTTCTTGGCAGTCTTGTGGTCAGGAAAGCATTTTCCGGTCATTTTATCCGCTTTTTGTATCTTGTGGTCAGCACGGTCTTCATTCTGTTTTCGCCGTGGATTGTGATCCCTTATTCAGATACCTATGGCATGCTGTTCGCAACTCTGGGAATATGGGCTGTCTGCTGTCTGCAAAAGCCGGTTTTCCGGTGGCCTGTTCTGGCATTTTCCTCGCTGATCGGCTATCATATCAAACCTACCTGCATCTTCCCGCTGTTTGCCGCATTCCTTCTCTTTGTGCCCGGCATCCTGATCCGTATACGGGAAAAAAAGCAGGAATTATGCATTTTACTGATCAGCTGTTTTCTTTTCTCCGGGATCGGGGCAGGAATTTCGCCGTGGATACAATACAGCCTGAGCTTTCGGATAGATCCGGAACTGAGACAGCCCCCTTACCACTTTATGATGATGGGACTGAACGTGGACAGCAAAGGAGGCTTTTACGGGGACGATTATTTCTTTACCAACTCCATTCCCACCTATGACGAAAAGGTCCGGCTGATCAAAGAAGAGATCAGACTGCGCTGGAACCAGATGACTGCCCGGCAGAAAATATCGCACTTTACGACAAAATTTCTCCACTGCTTCAATGACGGGACATTTGCATGGAACACGCTGAGGAAATCCGCCCTTTCGGAAAATGATAACAGACTCAACGACCTCTGTCTGGAAATCTTCCACCCCGAAGGGAAGTATTTCACACTGTATTATGACATTGCACAGGCCATATGGCTGCTGCTGATGTCCGGTATCCCGCTCTTGTTCCTCAGCCGCAATGATCAGACCTCCAACAAGGCGTTCTTCATGATAGTGCTGTGCGGCCTGCTGGCGTTCCTGATGCTGTTTGAAGCCGGCGGACGCTATTTATTCCTGTATGCGCCTGCCTTCTTGATACTGTCTCTTTATGGGTATGAAGGGCTGTTTTTTAAAATATGTAACTGTTCAAAACCCAATTTCATTTAGTTAAGTACTCAAATTTCCCACACTGTTTTGGCGTGTTAAACTTTTACAAACGTATAGCTGAAGAAAAAGAAAGGTACATGTTCTTCCTGCACAACACAGCGGTAGAGCCGGACAACAACCTTGCAGAAAGATGCGCAAGAAAGTTCAAGCGGAAAGCGGCCCGGGTGATGTGCTTCCGCAGCCAGAGTATCAAAGCAGCAGGTGAGGAGCTATATGAATCGGTCACGGACAGGTTCAATATCGGGTTGGAGGTGGGATGTTAAAACACATGACCACCTCCTGTTAATCGTGCAAACCCCATAGCCAATGTCTGTGGGGCTTGCTTTTCGGCGGGGCATGTATAGTAACGAAAAATAATAATGCGGATATGAGAAATACTTTTGTGGGCAGGACATTGCGGAGTGAGTACGAGGGTGGTAAAATATTAAGCGAGCAGCAGTTTGAGGAGGTGCTAAGTTATGTGTTATCTCATAGCGAAAGAATTTGATAAAAAAGGCTGTATTGCAGTAAAAGCCAGACATGGTAAAGCATTGGCGGATTTTACCGAAAAGTTACAAAAGCTGATAGGGGAGAACGGTGTACAGTTGGTTACAATCAGCCGCCCCAGTGCTTATGGAGAATATGAAATTATGGAAAGCAAGGAAAAATTTCAGGAACGTGTTTTGAGCCTGTAGAAAAGGGTAATGATGGAAAAACCTGTTTTGAGTGCCAATTTTACGATAGAAGATATTCATAAGCTCAGGGAATATAATTATGAAATGACAAAGCATATGACAGAAGAGGAAAGAATGGATTACTACAATAAACGTGGAAGAGAAGTTCAGCGTGAAATAGAAGAGGCAAGGCTTCAGGAAGTTCTCTGAATGAAGCAGAACAGAGTATCCGGAAATGATTCTTATATCGCAGAATAAATTACCAGAATATGGTATCTCACTGATCGCCATATACCGCTCAGGCGGCTATTCAAAAATAATGCCATAGGATTTTGGGTACTCGCAGGCGAAAGTATTGAAGAATGGCTTAAAATCAAGGTTTTAAGGATTGGTGGGGTTCATCACGGTGGGTGGTGGGCCCCTATTTTTGTGTTTCTCGATGCCGCTGATAGGATGGCGATTGGGGAAAAAATCGTACTATCAGGCAAAAGTCCGGGGTTTCCGTGATAGTATAAAACGGAAAGGTAAAAGGGTGTAAGATATTGGCGGTTTTGGCTGAAAGGTGTATTAGCTTGACGGAAAATGTTGATGAAAAACGGGGGATATGATACAAACACGGAAACTGCACGGAGTTTTCGTT
>JAIEKC010000275.1:0-4144 GCA_029064505.1 Acetatifactor sp. | reverse complement strand
TTACAGACTCATGCAGTATGTGCTGGAGCAGGAGCCCGTTCTGAAAGAGCATATCGTATTTATCTGCCTTGCATCGGAGGAATATGAGGGGCAATGGAGGACAATGAATTTCGGCAGCGCCAAACCCTGGGATTATCTGTCTGACAGGCAGTATAAATATGATGATGTCAAGGCGGCGTATCTTGTCACCCGGTATATTGACAGCATGAGGTTACAGGACGATCTGGAGAATCCATACGTACAGCCCTCACCGGAGCCTCAGGGTGATCCTCACAATACCGCTTCCGCGCCGGAGATTACGCCGGAGCCGACTCCGGAACGTACCATGCGGGAGATGGCGGAAGGAGAAGTCCCCGAACAGTGTGAGGCGGCGGAAGCTATATGGAACGCGGAATTAAAGGATTCCGGTTACGATTATGATCCCGGCTTTAACGCAAAAGGAAATCTGGTCATCCGGCTGGGGAAGCTGCCTGCGGACAACCTGCAGAGCGACACGGAGGAAAGCGATTATTATCTGACTTATGACAGAGAATCTGAAAACGGAAACTGCTATCTCTTCGTATTGTCGGAGGTACCGGAAGGCTATGGCTTAAACGATGCGTATCTGCGGGAATTCTATGCCTGCGAGAAGGAGACCTTAAAGGTGGTCGCCGGGAACAAGACTTCCTGGGATCAGGTTGGCTGTGCGGAATACAGGGAGCTTACGGGAGAGTGATCCTGTTTGGACCGGCCGCAAAGGCAGGTGAAAGGAAGATTTTGAGAGACTGTAAAATACAAAAAGGCATGCACCCTGTCCTGAGACAGATGTGTATGCCCTTTTGCCGGTCAGAGGGTATATTCTCTGGAAGGCTGATAAAGGAAAGTCTGGAGCTTACTGCCGGCGTTATAAGTAACGGTACAGCAGTCAATGGGCTTACTCTCGTCCAATGCTCTTTCCAAAGCCACCGCAAAAGAAGCAGGTCTGGAAGAATTGGGATCACGCTGCTGAGAGCTGCCTTTTTCCCGCTTTGTTTTAGGAGCCTGAGAAACTACCTGAACCCGATACACCCTGAAATCAGAAAATCCGTTTGCTGCGTTAATCCCTCCCTGATTGAGTATTTCAACAGTGACTTTTAGTACTTTTGTCTTATATCTATAATATCGGCAGAAATTACCGGATAGTTTACAGTAAACTCTGTAAAAATAATTAAATATTCTGAAAACAATACCGCCCACTCCATTCGCGGTAACCTGCTGTTCCGGATTTTGATGTAAAAGCACATCAAAAACTTTTTTTTACCTGTTTTTTATGATATGATATGAGTGGGCGGGGGAGTATGTAAATGGCGGATAACAGTAAAAATCTCAAAAACTGCAGAATACTGGCCCGTGACAGTATAACGGGAGAGCTGATCGCGGACACCACAGTCGAGGGGTATGATCCAAAGAGGAATATGATGACCCTTTTTGCAGGCGCTCTGAACGGACCGGCGAAAAACAGGCTGTCCCTGCTGGCGCTGACGAAGAACGGAGTGCTGGAGTACTCCGGGAATCTTCGGAAAATAGCCGGCGGTATGGCGGAAATCGCTTTATACGGGGAGCGGAAAAAGGAAGACAGGAATTTTACCCGATACGATATGAAGACGGAAGGGCGGGTGGAAGCTCTGCTGATCGGAGATACCCGTATCGATCTGCGGAAGCCGGTTCCCGTCTTCATTCTCAATATCAGCGCCAACGGGATTCTCTTTCGGGGAGATATCGATGCCTTTCGGAGAGGGTCTAAGGTGCGGGTCCGGGTGGGCCTGAAAGACAATTCCTTTGTGGGCGAGTATGAGATCGTGAGATCCCAGAACCGGAACAAGCAGACCGCGGAGTACGGCTGCCGCAACATTCTGCCGGAGGGCGAGCAGGGAGACGACGAGGAAGAGGAAATCCAGGATCCCAAGCTGCGCAGGGAAGAGGCCGCCAAGAAAAAGATCAGGAACGGGGAGAAGATCGACCGGGTGGAGACAACGCTTTCTTCGGAGGAGAGCGAAGCTTCCTATGATGTGCTGCAGCAGCAGATGGAGCAGGCGTACGGATATACGGACTGGCTGAACAGAGTGGCTGAGATACAGAGTGGCGGCAGTGAACAGGATGCTTCGGAGGAAGCGCTTCGGGCTTTGGTTGAGGATATCTGCCGGCGGACCGTTGATACGGACGAGGCGGTGATCCTGAATTGTGTCCACCGGAAGCGTCCGGAGGAGGAGAGGCAGTCCAGACACTCGCTGAATCTGGCGCTGCTGGGCGCATTGATGGGAAAATGGCTGCATTTTGACCGGACCATGATCCGGAAGCTCGTCGAGATGGGGCTTCTGGAACAGACGGATGAGGAAGAACAGGGAGAGAACCGCCGTCAGGAGCTTTATGCCAGGATTTTAACGGTTGCGGATCTCTATGATTCCAGAGCGGCGTATCCCAGTCATGATAAGGCGGGAATACCGCTGGTGTTTCTGGAACAGATGCGCTACAGGGGGATTGACCAGCCCGCCGGCTCCGTGAAAATGCTGGAGTGGGTGCTGGCGGAAAATGTCCTGCACTGCATTTTACATAGAAAGATCCTTCTGGCAAACCGGACGATCGGTCAGCTGCTGTATGTGCTGCCGAATGACGTGGAGCATCCCATACTTGCCGTGAAGGATGAGGTTTATCAGGAAATAGCGCCGTGGAGGCTGATCTGGATCATATTGGAACCGGATGCATTGAACGGAAACAGAGGTGAAAAACATTGAAAGTATTGAAGATATTTAAGAGTATTTTTTTGGGAATCGCATTTCTGATCACACTTTTCTGTGTGGTGATACTGGTCTGTGCACTCAATCCTGATCTTACGTCACAGCTGGCGGGGGTTGTCAGCGGAGCGGAGACGGGACGGGGACCGGTGGTGCCGGACAGCGGACTTTCCATCGGGCAGGATGTTTCCGTTTTTCCCGGAAGCACGGGCGGCGGAAGCGGGATCAATACCGGTTATATCAAAGACCAGGGGAATCAGGGTTATGTGACGCCGGGCAGCGATCCCGTGGCGCCGCCTGAGACGGTCAACGGCAGGGGCGGCTATGAGCCTGTCAGCTCGGAGCTGGAACAGATACTGGAGGAGGAAGCGGACAATCTCTCCGATGTGATCGCTACGGGGGATCTGGGAGAAGGGCTTTCCTTTGACGCGGAATTTTATCCCTATTATGCCATGCTGGAGCCGGAGCTGCAGCAGCTGTACCGTCAGATCTATGCCAATGCCCGGAATCTGAACACTTCCTTTACTCCTGCCGTGGAGGTGAGCGTCAGCCAGGTGAAAACGGTTTTTGAGGCAGTCTATAATGACCATCCCGAAATGTTCTGGCTGGAAACGGGTTATTCCTGTAAGTATCTGGGAAACGGAAAATGTGTGGAACTGATCCTGAAATATAATGACACGGCAGATTATCTCGATCAGGCAAAAGCCCAGTTTGAACAGCAGGCGGAGGTGATCCTGTCCGGTGCGGGAGCACAGGAAACCGTCTTTGACCGGGAGAAATATGTTCATGATGCTTTGATGGAGATGGTGGATTATGACGAGTCCGCCGATATGAATCAGAGCGCATACAGTGCATTGGTTTTTGGGAGAAGCGTCTGTGCGGGTTATGCCAGAGCCTTCCAGTATCTGATGCAGAAGCTGGGGGTTCCCTGCTATTATTGTACGGGCACTTCCGGTGAGGATCATGCGTGGAATATCATAAAACTGGACGATACGTACTACAATGTGGACGTGACATGGGATGACACCAATCCCTCCACCTATGATTACTTTAACAAGTCGGATCAGGAATTTGCCGGCACACATGTGCGCAGCAGCCTGTCGGTGTATCTGCCCGCCTGCGGAATGAGTGTGGCGGGAAATACCGGGGAGGCAAGTTCGGGGATCCGGGAACTGATCAATGAGAACCCGCAGCAGCCCCTGGGATGGATAAGCCGCGGAAAGCCCAATATGTCCGAAGCCGATATGGCTGCGGAGGCTTTGAAGGAAGAGAATCTGCGGAAGGCGGGAATTACGGAAGAACAGGTGCTGGAGAGTCTGGAGGAATATTATAAGGATTGTGTGGAGCAGATGAAAGAGGTGGGGACCGGCGAGAAGCAGTTCAGTAATGTGATC
>JAIEKC010000274.1:0-4714 GCA_029064505.1 Acetatifactor sp. | reverse complement strand
TTTTTATTTAGTGCAGACCCTGTTTATGAACCGTTTATCAGCAATTACTCCATTCGTTATCCACAGGAACAAAACTATACCAATTTTACCCTATTCTTCACCATAATTCAAGGAATTTACCTCATTCCGGCTGCCTTTCCGTAACAGTTCAGCCTTCTGCTGAACTGTTACACCTTTCCCCTCATCTCCGGTAGAACCGCACATAATCGCCATCCAGAACGGCCGTATAGCCAAAGTCCTCCTCGATATAACGCATGATCCAACTATCCGTCGGCTCCCGCAGTTCCCCGTACCAACAGTCCACAATAATAACATCCGGTTTCTTATCGGGATATTGCTCCCAATACTCCAGAAGCCTCTCATCATAACTGGTGGGATCCACTACAGAATAATGGCACACCTCATAATCGTCAAAGAGATATGCCGTTGTTCCCGGTGCCAGCACTATTCCCACCACGATCAGCACATTTTCCCCCGTCTCCAGATTTTCCCGGTAGAACTCATAATTGGAATTATAAATATACGCACCGATGTAATCTGTCAGTATACCCGCCGCCGGTCCGTCTTTCATGATTCCCCCGACCTTCAGGATCGTATTGTTGCTCTTTCCGCCGCGCAGGGTAAACCCTTTTCCAAAGATACAGCAAAGGCAAAGGCTTACCGTCAGAAGATACACCCATGGCTTCCCCGATTCCCCCATAACCTTCTCCAGAGCATAGATAATGACCGCCGCCGCAAAGACAATCCCCAGGGAACCGTGGGGCAGTGTATAGTACAGGGTCAGGTCGCTTATATACATCACTCCCGCATATGCCACCAGTGTTCCCAGCACTCCCCAGAAAAGCTTTTTTCTGCGTTGGTCCGCCCAGGACCACACAAGAACGGCCGACAGCCAGATCAGCAGCAGATGTATCTGTAGGTATTCATACCCTATGCCCTGTATTGCCCAGTAATAGAGCTGCACAAGCTCTGCTGTCACGATGGCCAGGGTCAGATAGATCAGCCATCCTGCCTTTCTGTCCCATTTCCTGTCTTTTCTCTCCAATGACCGCCGCACAATAAGCCAAAGCAGACCGCTTACCGCGCCTGTCACGGTAAGCCATATTCCCCACAGCACAAAATTATCCGCATAGGTATATGTCTTTTCTTCCGTCATACCCGATATCTCATGGGTCGTATCGTATGAAATGAGCCTGCTTACATTTTCACCGAATTCCTGCAGGCTTACGTTCCGGAACACATACATGAGCCACAGGCCGCCGCACACCACACAGGTTACAGTCAGTATCAGACAGTCCCTCCAACGCTTTTTTCCGGATCTCGCCAGGATCCAGATCAGGAAAAAAGGAAATAAGATGATGCAGGTGGGATACGTCAGTATCTCGCAGGACAATACGATCCCCACGCCTGCGGGCAGATACCACTTGCTCTTTTGTTCCCGCTCCAGATCATGGTAATATTTCATCATGAGCAGGATACCGGCCGTGAGAAACCACAGCTGCATATTTCCGAACTCAGGAATCTGGATATTTTTCGGAACAAGATTGAAATACAGTATCGCCAGCAAAAAGGCATACTCCTTCTTCATATCCCGGATCAGCGTCCGGTATACGAAATAAGTGAGGGCAAGCTGTATGCCCGTCGTAACCACCCGAAGGTACAGTATCACTCCTGTAAAGGTACCCGTTACCGCCCTGTAGACCCACATCAGGCCGGCACAAAAAAAAGCAGAAGTCTGATGTGGCTCCCACATTTCCTTAAACAGCATATCGCCCTGCAGATTGCGGTATGCCATCACGATCTGATATTCCTCGTCAAGGGTATAATCGACAAAGATCAGTTTCACCGCCGCAAGTACACTTCCCAGCAGCAGAATCACCCTGATCATTTTCCACGCTCTATCTGACACAGTCGGCTTCTGTTCCATCGCATCTGTCTCTTTCCGGTATCGGGAAGCATCAGGAAGTATCGCAAAAAATTTCCCCAACGATTCCGGATAACCATTAAATGAATTTTCCGTCTCATATATCATTATAACAGTTATCCTTTTTTCCGCAATAACCAGAAATAAAATATTGCCAAACGTAATAATTCAGCCTTCTGCCGAGCTGTTACTATTCCGTCATAACCGTCTTGATGGAAAGCCTGCCGATCATTCGGGTATAACAACAGATCACAGCTTCGTATGCAATGATAAACGTGATCAGTGACAGAATGCATGCCTTTATGTCAAAGCGGAATTCCGGTATGGCCTCATAATCCGCAAATATCACTGAGACCATGATCTTCAGGAGCATATACTGGTACGCCGTCCCGATCACAAAGCCTGTATATGACACTGGCCTGTAGCCGCCCAGCAGAGACCTGCCGCATTCCCTCCGGGAATATCCGAACACTTTCATCATGGCGATGGTCTTCGTGTTGACTTTCATCACACTGGACAGGGATAGCAGCAGCGTCATAAAAGCAAGGATCAGACCGATGGATATCATCATGACCGCCATAGCCTCGCTTGCCAGTTCATCCATGGCCATGGACATCTGGGTCATGGACGCAAAGCAAAATGAGGAAAATGCCACAAAGAACACAAGGATCTTTCGGCTCCTCAGCGTATTTTTCCTCAGATCCCGCAGGAAAGACAGATCCTTCGGCTCTCTGTCCCCACCCGGCAGCCGTCTCACCGGCTGTCCTTCGGCAGATAATGTTTTATCCGGATATGAGACATCCCGCTCCTTCCTCAGACATCTTTTGTGGGAGTACGCTCCGCCAAAACGGCCGGTACTTCTTCCCCCACTCTCCTGCACCTCCCTCAACAGATGAAGCACAGGCTTCCTCATTTTTGACCATGCATACAGAACGGACAGTCCCGTGAAGAAGAGCGTGGGCAGCACAATAAGGAAGAGGACCGGTCCCGGATGCAGCTGCGGCTGCATATCGGGGAAAAACCGCTCCCTGTTCTGGATCTCATAAAAAACCGGCATATACAGCCAGGCTCCGATATAACCGACCACGCCGCCCAGCAGAACGCTGAGTCCGAACACCCGGAAATGTCCCGCCACTCTCAGATTGGAATACCCCATGGCCTTTAAGATGCCAAGCTCCTTCCCATGACTGTCAATATAATTCTTGATATAAAAAAACAGCATGACCACAGAGGTCAGCACCAGACATCCCCCTGAGACGGCGGACACCACCTTTCCGGTCAGTACGACGGCCTCGTACAGAATGATCCCCCGGGGATCCGTTATCTCATCTTTGATCCCGGCAACATCGGCATTATAATTGAGAAAAAGCGCACAGACAAAGACCGCACAACACACCACCACCGATATTCCCAATAATTTTTTCAGATCCCTTATTCCGATAACCATATCTCTGCTCCAACCTTTCCCAAACCCGAAGTCTGCCGAATACGAACCGAATCTTCTCTTTTCCGCCCGGTCCGCTTTTCATTCCGCAGCCCCTGCGAAGTCGCCGGACAACCCGGAACTTCTTCGCACATTTCTACCATCCTATCTCATATGCGGTCTTCTGTGTCTCGTTCCTGTACACATCCGATATCTTACCGCTGTTCATTCTGATCACTGTCTTTGCCATCTCGGCGATATTCAGATTATGGGTTACCATCACAACGGTAAAGCCATACTCTTCCTGCAGCCTGCATATGTAATCCAGTACCTGCCTTCCCGTCTCCTCGTCCAATGCCCCGGTAGGCTCATCCAGGAACAGTACTTTCGGTTTCTTCGCCAGCGCCCTGGCAACCGACACCCGCTGCTGCTGGCCTCCGGAAAGCTCCCCCGGATATTTGAAAAGCTTATCCGCCAGTCCTACCGCCTCAATGACTTCCCTGTAATCCCTGTTTCCCGCCAGATCAGCTCCCATCCTGACGTTCTTATCCACATTCAGATTCGGCAGCAGATAATACTGTTGAAAAATAAATCCCACATTTTCCCTTCGAAACTCCGTAAGACCGCTGTCTGACAACGTCGTAATATCCTCCGCATCATAGAATATATTCCCTCCATCCGGACGCTCGAGCCCTGAAACCGCGTTCAGCAGAGTAGACTTTCCCGAACCTGACGCCCCCAGGATCACAAGGAAATCACCGTCCTCTATTCTCAGGCTGATTCCCTTTAACACCTGAAAACGGCTCTCACCGTTCCCGTAAAATTTAGTAAGATTTTTGACTTCTATCATTTTCCTCCCCCTCCCCGATGCTGTTCCCATTCCATTCAACTTTCATATGCCGTTGTTTCCTCCGCACTGGAGCTTGTTTGAAAAATGCTTTCCTTTCTCTTCCTGATCAGGCTGCCGACTATCTCCGCCATCATCCCGTCGATCTCCTCTCCGCTGAAATGACACATTTTCGTGGCACAGAGAGAAGCGATCCCGTGAGAATATATCCACATATGGCGATACAGCCTCTCGGCAGCAGCCCCTGTCAGTCCATATCCGGTTTCAACAGAGGCAAGGATCCTGTCATAGCTCTCGTCTATCAGCATCAATACCTCCGCAAGATCAGGAATACTCTCCTGTTCCGCCATGAACAAAAGCTGAAACAGTTTTGGCTCCTCTGTGGCGAAAAGGATATACTGCCTTCCAACACCCCTGAAAGCAGGCGTTTCCTGCAATCCTCTCTCAATATATCCCTTATAGAGCACCTTTGCGGCTTTCAGAACCGCGCCCTGCACCTCCTCCATATTCTGGAACACGG
>JAIEKC010000273.1:0-2992 GCA_029064505.1 Acetatifactor sp. | reverse complement strand
GGGTACGGTGTTTCTGATCGCTGTTGTATTTGGGGGAATCCGGGCAGCCGTATTTACGATCGCGGCAGTGATCGCAGTGGAAGTGATGGCGCTTCGGTATCTGCGTGCAAGAAATCTCCGCCGAGTGAATGACAATTTAATGAAACTGTTGGATTTTCTGGGAAATTACAGCATTACGGCGTCAGAGGTCACCGGCACATTGGATCAGGTCAGCAGATATATGGAAGAGCCCATCAAAACAGTGTTGGAGGAGTGCTATACGGAAGCGCAGATTACCGGTGACACAGGAATAGCGCTTCTGTCAATGGCGGAGAAGGTGGAACATCCCAAATTTCAGGAGCTTGCCAGAAATATGGAAATCAGTATCCGGTATTGCGCGGATTTTACGGCCCTGGTGAGCAGCAGCAGGAGAAGTCTGCGGGAGCACTTGCGTATTGCCCAGGAGAGAAAGTCCATGATGCGGGAAGCGATTGTGAACATGTCTCTGCTGCTGGTAATGTCGCTGGCAGTGCTGTTGACGGTGGGACATTTGATCAACCTGACTTTCCGGGAGCTGGTCTGGGGAACGGTCCCCGGCAGGATCGGACTGGGGGCGCTGGGAGTGATTTTCCTGCTGTTCTGGGCACAGCTGCAGAAAGTCCACAGCTAAGGAGGCACGAATGGAAGAGAGACAGATTTTGTGGATGTTGAAGCTCTTACCTGTGGTCAGCGCGCTCTTGACGGTACTGCTGTTTCATGTGCTGCGAACCGCATATCACCCGGAGCAGCTGGTGCTGAAAGCATACAGGGACCTGTCGGGCCTGGTGAGGGAACGCGGGAAAAGAAGCGTCTGGTATCAGAGAACGGAAAAGTGGCTGCGGAAAAACGGAGCCGCTTTCCACTATGGCAGGAAAATGGATCCCCCACGCTTTCTGGCGGTACGGATCGTTTTGGCATTGCTCGGCCTTTCGGCGCTGAGCGGAGTGAGTGTCTGGGTCGGGACAGGCGGTATGGCGGCGCTGTTTTTCTTACCGGTGTTACTGCTGGATTATCTGAACCGGATGGACAATGAGAGAATGCTTCCCGAACTGAAACTGGTCTACCATGCTCTGGAGATACAGATACAGGCGGGAGTCTATGTGACGGACGCTCTTTCGGAATGTTATGGCAGTATACGGGAACGGAGACTCCGCAGGGCGCTTCTGGATCTGGCAGGGGACATTGTGATGAAAGCGGATATTTATGAAGCGCTGGACCGTTTTCAGACCCGTTTTGACAATCGGTACATAGATTCCCTGTGCATTACCATTCTGCAGGCACTGGAGTCAGGACAGGCGTTAGCACTGTTGGGCGATATCGGCGAACAGATAAAGGATATGGAGGAGACTGTTCTGGAGCGGAAAAAGGGAGCGTTGGACAGAAGCATCACGTTTTATCAATTGGGGGTGCTGACGGTGATCCTGGGAATGGCGCTGTATGCCTGTGTGACATATCTGTTTGGAGCTGCGGCCAATTTTTGATGAGACGGTGTCGGCGGAACGGAAACTACCTTCGGTATATGTTACGCGGAGGTATCGGGAAGGCATGGGTGAAAGAGTCCGGAGGGTTGTTCCTATAGCAGGTTGCAGCTTTAGAAGGGATCACAAAAACGGGAAGCGGTAACAAGAGCCGGGAAGCGATAACAAAAAACAATAACAAATAGCAATATATTTTCACTCAAAATAGTAATAGGAGGAGATACAAATGAAGGAAAAAGTGCAGAAGATGGGAAATGGAATCAGAAAGATCATACGGCTGGGATGCAGGCAGGAACCGGGGATCGACGGGATCCTGGTGACAGTGGGCCTGTGTGTGATCGCCCTGCTGCTCTGTGTGGTCATGAAGGACAGTCTGAAGGTGTTTATTGAGACTATAGTGGGGGCAATGACTACTGAAGCGCAGAATATCCTGACGGGAGTCACACCATGAGACAGGAGAGAGGAAGCATAGGAGATATCATGGCGGCGGGAATCTGTATGCTTGCCATGACGGTGCTCATGCTTTCCTATCTGGCTAATGTCCGGCTGATCCATCAGAAAACAGAAGTGAGCCAGATCGCCAGACAGTATATTCTGAAGATGGAAACAGTGGGATATCTGACAGAGGAGGACCGCATCCGTCTGGGACGGGAACTGGAGGTCGTGGGAGTGACGGAGCTGGAACTTACGGGAACTACCATGACTCCTGTCACTTACGGCGATATTATCACTCTGGAGATAAGAGGCAGGCTGGAGGGAGAGTATGATTTTGAGGAAAAGCGGATTTCCACGGCAAAAAATTAAGGCGGCGGAAGCGGGACAGTTGGAATTGGTTACGGGACTGTTCTACCTGTTGTTCTTGGGGATCCTGCTGTGCGGTATCCTGCAGCTTGACATGTTCAGGGCGTCCGCGGTTTATCTGGAGGATGCCCTGGCTGCTTCCAATCTGGCCTCGGCGGTCATTGATGTGGAGGAATACGGAATTTCCCATTCCATTCTGATCAGGGATCCCCATGAGGCCTATGCGATTTACCTGTCCGCGCTGCAGGGGAATCTGAATCTGAACGGAGAGTGGGAGTGTCCGGCAAAGGGGCTGATAGGCGGAAAGGTCATTGTGCTGAATTACACTGTCTATAATGTCAAAGATGACAGGGTGGAAATCTATCATTATGACGGGAACGGACAACTGTCTGTTTCGGAGGGGGATATGGGAAATGTGTATGCACCTGACGGGAAGCTGATCGAAAGCACAGGCATCTACAGCGAAGTGACCTATCCTGTCAGGGGGATCATGGGAGTGGAGATTCAGGCCCGAAAGAGTAATCTGGCGGATATTGTGGCAAATGAATAGGAATGAATAAGTCGGATCTGAGTCAGGAGACGGGGGACAGGAACGGAACAGGGAACGGTATCCGGTGGAATTGTGCAATATAAGAAAGCATATGGGCATTTGCAGGCATTGAAATGTCCGGAAATGACACCACCGGCTATAGGAT
>JAIEKC010000272.1:0-1584 GCA_029064505.1 Acetatifactor sp. | reverse complement strand
GAATTATTATGATCCTAATCTAAGACATCCTGTCACATTGGAGCAGCAGGAAAGAAGAAATCAATATTATAAAGGATTGATTTCCCGAATGAGAGCATATGGTATAAACATTCAGTTTATAACTTCTTCGAGATACGACGATGAATGATATGCTTTGATTTTAGCGCTCTATCTTAAGTATTGACACTGACTTGGTCGGCAAGAAGGTTGTGTAAATAATGAAAATTAATTTTTGACCGGATGGAGTTACCGGACGGACGATGGTTTTCTGTCCGTCCGCTAAATGCTGCATGAGGTTCCCTTTTCTTTTGACTACAGGCAACAGGGTTCAATGGAACGGTTCAAAATGTTATGCTGATAACTGAAAATATTTCTCCGCGAGATTAAAAAAGGCATCTCCCTTTTCGCCAATGACAGGGTTTCCGGCGCTGAAAGCTTGAATGGGAGCACCTGAAATTTATTCTTTCTGAAAGCGTGCAAGCTCAGCCATGAGAGCAGCAAAGTAAGCATCCTTCTCTGCAATGGCAGCATTCTTTTCTGCGATGGCAGCATCTTTCTCTGCAATCACCGCATCCTTTTCGGCAATGATAGTATTTTTTCTGGACAATTCCTCCTCTACATAGTTCTGCCGACGATAATAATCTTCGCGGGCTTCGCACTGCAGGCGTATTTTTTCTTCCTGAGACAGTTGATAAATGGTGTTGGAAGCATCGTTGATAAAATCATCTTTTTGTGCAAGCATTTTGATCTCCTCCCATGTGGCAGACTTGAAAAGGGAAGCCCGGCAGTCGATATGATAGGCTCTGTCTTCCTCAGTTGCCAAATCGATACGAGTTAAGTCTAACACAGAAAAGCGTAGTTTGTCACTATATAACAAATTTAACAGCCCGATCTGAACAGTCGGTTTTGCATAACGGTAGTCTTGTTTGGGCTGTACGGATCACAATATATTTGTTCAAATATATTGACTTAAATGCACAAAAACGGAATCAGGCGTAAATAAAACGCAGTTTATAGTTTATAGTACAAGGGTATAAGTGGCGAAGTGCCACAAGAAGATTAAGCCATCATAAGTCTGTAAGTATTGCTTCAACGACTTAATCCATGAAGATATTATCACCTTTGACAGATGATGTAAACATTAAAATAAAAAATAATTATCAGAAAAATAATCAGGATCATGGGCCGATGGTTGTACTTTGGGGAAGCCGATATCAGGACCATCCGGAAATTTTGTCGCAGCCGGTTGTAATTTGGCATCCTGCTTTGTATAATATGTCTGCAGGGATGCGGATTTTTAGAAGTAAGTTTACACGGCTTTCAAAAATCTTGCGGAGAGGGTAAATTTTCTGGAAGAGGTAATCTGGAAGGGAACATGCATGATATACATCTTTACTGCCTTATATTGTGAGGCTCTCATTCTGATCCGGCATTTTGATCTGGTGAAAAATACGGAAAATATATGGTTTCAGGAGTTCTGCAATGAGACAGCAGGCATTCGGCTTACGATTACCGGTGTGGGTGAGATCGCCGCCGCAACTGCGGTAGGCAGTGTATGTTCGGTATACAGACCGGAGCGGGGAG
>JAIEKC010000271.1:0-2448 GCA_029064505.1 Acetatifactor sp. | reverse complement strand
CTTCATTGATGGAATCAGCCAGAGCCATCGCGGTTCCGCTGGGCGCATCCAGCTTCAGATTGTGATGATTCTCCACCACTTCCATGTCAAACCCCGCCGGTGCAAGCACACCTGCGGCATCCTTTAACAGCTTTAACAGCAGATTGATACCCAGGGACATATTGGCGGAGCGCAGCACCGGGATCTGACCGGAGGCCTCTTTTACCTTCTGCAGCTGCTGCTCACTCAGACCTGTGGTACAGAGCACACAGGGCAGCTTCCTTGCCACACAGTAGTCCAACATTCCGTCCACTGCGGAGGCAATGGAAAAGTCGATCAGGCAATCCGCCTCCATATCACACTCCCTGATATCCGTGTACACGGGATAGGAATTGTGACCGTCATCCCCGGCATCAATACCTGCAACGATCTCCGCTCCTTCGTCCTCCGCCACCAGGCTGCTGATCACCTGTCCCATCTTCCCGTTACATCCGTTCATAATGATTCTCGTCATAATTGTATCCTTTCACCCTCGTCTGACAGACCTTATACCAGTACCACACGGCAAACCTGCAGTTCCTGCCCCCTGCGGAAACACTCTGCTCACAGTTTCTCATTCGATCCCAAGTGTGACAGATTTCGCGTTCTGACAGTTGAAAACTCTTTTACCGATCAGTCCCGACACTACGCTGCTGATCCAACGGCACAGGCAGAATATTTTTAAATGCCATGCCCGGAAGATTTCATCCGGAATCGGAATCCGTCGTAACAGTTCAGGCCGTCACTGAACCGTTACAATCCGTCCTCACGCCAACAGGCCGTAAGCCTTCATCGCCTTTGCCAGCTTCTCCGCATTGGCAGGCTCCATCTCCGTGAGAGGCATTCTCAGAGGTCCCGCCTCCATGCCCATCAGATTCAGGGCCTTCTTTACAGGGATGGGATTTACTTCACAGAACAGGGCATCGCACAGCTCCAGCGCCGCAAGCTGCTTTCTGCGGCTGTCCTCCACCCTGCCGTCCAGAAAGTCCTGACAGATCTCATGGGTCTGTGCAGGCGCCACATTTGACAGTACGGAGATCACTCCCAGTCCGCCCAGCGCCATGATAGGCAGGATCTGGTCGTCATTGCCGGAATAAATGTCCACACATCCCTCCGCAATGGCTGCCAGATGGGCGATCTGGCTGATATTGCCGCTGGCTTCTTTCACACCCACGATATTCTCCACATCCTTACAGAGTCTCACAACCGTCTCCGGAAGGATATTGCATCCCGTTCTGCCGGGTACATTGTACAGTAACAGAGGAATCTTTACGGCATCCGCAATCATCTTAAAATGAGTATACAGGCCATTCTGGGTTGCCTTGTTATAGTAGGGACTTACCAGAAGCAATCCGTCCGCGCCGGCTTTTTCCGCTTCCTGAGAGAGATAGACCGCCGTCTCTGTACAGTTGGAGCCTGTACCCGCAATGACGGGAACTCTTCCGTTCACCGTCCTGACACAATAGCGGATCACATCCAGATGTTCCTCGTGGGTCAGCGTGGAAGCTTCGCCGGTGGTGCCGCACACCACAATGGCATCGGTTTTATTCTCAATCTGGAACTCGATCAGCTTCCCGAACTGTTCATAATTCACTTCACCGTTTTCATACATGGGTGTAACGATCGCCACACCCGCACCCTTAAAAATTGACATAGCCTTCTCCTCCATATTAAAAAGTAAAATAATAAATGCCGACACTGTAAGCGCCGGCAAAGATTGCATTGGTATCATTGCTGATAGCGCCCCATCCGATACCGGATGACAGTCATACGGCTCTTAACCGTATGCCCAAGAATCGATCTGCAGGTTCCCGATTCTTTCGGCGTTCTTCCCTTTCCTCTTCCCGCCCTTACGCCTTGCCGTATTGGGAAGATTACTCTTGAATCACGCAAC
This sequence comes from Acetatifactor sp., assembly GCA_029064505.1. Taxonomy (GTDB): domain Bacteria; phylum Bacillota; class Clostridia; order Lachnospirales; family Lachnospiraceae; genus Acetatifactor. The sequence continues at coordinate 536 of JAIEKC010000271.1, read as the reverse complement.
CTCTATCTTCTATATTACTTGCTTGAATGATAGCATTTTCCATATCCTATGTCAATGGTTTATTTTCACACTTCACAGTCTCTATTCTGGAAACTTTATCCGCCAGAAAGCAGATCTCATCACTGATCTTAATCCCGGTAAGGATAACATCGGTATCATCTCTGCAGGCAAGCAGGTTCCTCAGGTCGTCCACAGTAATGATCTCCTTCTCGATCAGTCCCAGAACCTCATCCAGTATCAGCAGATCACACTCTCCCGTGACAAGAACTTTTCTGGCAAAATTCATGCCGTTTCTGATGTTGCTGATCTCCTCCTGCTTCTTGTCCTCGGAAAGCCGTTCAAAGTTCTCGCCTGATTTTTCAAATCGGAACAACTTGATCTCCGGCTCCATCTTGCGCAGGAAATCAGAGTCACCCAGCCCTTTTCCTTTCAGAAACTGAATGATGACCACACTTTTCCCGGCAACCGCCGCCTGTACTGCCCTGCCGATGGCTGCAGGAGACTTTCCCCGCCCGTCACCGGCATAGATATATACC
>JAIEKC010000270.1:0-1785 GCA_029064505.1 Acetatifactor sp. | reverse complement strand
GGCAGGGGTATAGCGCTGCCGAAAACGGCAGCCGCAGAAAGCGCCCAGATATCCGGGAAGCCTCCGGAAGAGGAGCCATGCATCTGGAAAATTTTATATTGAAACCGCCTGCATGGGGCGGCTGCGCGATCACAGTCATAGGCATTTTGACGAAAGGCAGATTTCATAAGATTCGCCATTTCCCCGTTTTTATAGTATAATGGACATCAGGACAGGGAACTTGCAGATGAGCGGGAAACACACACTTGAGGAACTGAATCAGCTGAGCCGGGAAGAACTGGTCACTGTCATCCTGACGATGCAGGGACAGCTGGATGCCCTGAATGAGAACATCGAGAGGCTCATAGAGCAGGTGCGGCTTGCCAGCCAGCACCGTTTTGGGCGGAAAACGGAGACCATGCAGTCGATTGAAGGGCAGCTGTCGTTCTTCAATGAGGCGGAGGCGTTTTATGACAAAGAGGCCAAAGAGCCGGAAGCGGATGACGTGCTCCCGCGAAAGCCCCGCCGGAAGAAGGCCAAAGGGCAGCGGGATACCGACCTGAAAGAGTTTCCGGAAGATATCATCCCGCCCCATGCTGTTTCCAAAGAAACGCCGGATGCTTTCCATGGTCCCGGCTGCTGGAGGCGTATGCCGGATGAGACCTATAAAAGGCTGCGGCATGAGCCGGAGTCGTGGACCGTGGAAGTCCATACGGTGGAGGTATATGTGGGAACGGATGGGGAGCATCAGGATGAATTCCTGCGGGGCGACCGACCAAAAGATATTTTCCGTAACAGCATTGTCACACCGTCCCTGCTGGCTTCTATCCTGAATGTAAAGTATGTGAATTCCGCTCCCCTTAACCGGATCGAGCAGGAGTTTGGGCGCAACGGGGTCAACATTTCGAGGCAGACCATGTCGAACCGGATCATCCATAGTTCGGACAGGTATTTTGCGCCGCTGGTGGAACGCATGAAGCAGGAATTATTAAAGCTCCCGGTCATACAGGCCGATGAAACGCCGACCCGGGTGATCCATGACGGGCGGCATCCCGGCAGTAAAAGTTATATGTGGGTCCACCGCTCCGGCGAGTTCTGCAAGGACAGGCCGGTTGTCATCTATGAATACCAGAAGGGGAGGGAGCACGAACTGCCGCTTGCATTCTATCAGGATTACAAAGGCGTGCTGGTGACTGACGGCCTGCAGCAGTACCATCTGGTGGAGAAAAAGCCGGAGGGTCTGGTCAACGCCAACTGTTGGGCCCATGCGAGACGCGATTATGCGGATGCGCTAAAGGCTGCGGACAAATCGGAGCCGGATGCCGTGAGGCGCTCCACCGCCTACCAGGCATTAAGCCGGATCTCACAGATCTATAAGCTGGAGGGTGCTTTAAAGGATCTCTCTCCCAAACAGAGACTTCAGGAGAGGCAGAAAAACATAAAGCCCCTGGTGGAGGAATATTTCGCGTGGGTAAAAAAGTAGCTGGAAGATGGCGTTGTCCCGCCGAAGAGCAAGACCGCAGAGGGCCTGCGCTACAGTGTGGACCGGGAAAAGTATCTTCGGGTATTTCTCACTGACGGGAATATCCCGATAGACAATTCGGCAAGTGAACGTGCCATCCGAACATTCTGTATCGGGAAGAAGAACTGGATGTTCCATGATTCTGTCAGGGGCGCCCAGGCAAGCGCTGTGATCTACAGTCTGTCGGAAACAGCAAAGCTGAACAATCTGAGGCCTTATTATTATTTCAAGCACCTGCTCACGGAGCTGCCGCTGTCGCTTATACGCATCTCCGAGCCCACGAG
>JAIEKC010000027.1:0-3422 GCA_029064505.1 Acetatifactor sp. | reverse complement strand
TTGATGCACACTGCGCCCGCAAGTCTCGCAATATTGCAAAGAAAGGTGTCCTCTGAACAATGTGTCCTCCGGACACATTGCAATTATGGACTTCGCAAATAGAAAAGCTGATGTCCACTGCATTTCGGATCACAGAAGACATCAGCTTAGATCAAAAACAACGCTGAGAGCAGAATATCTTTTTCACGCTCTGATTTGGCAGACGACGTCCCACTACGCCCCCCAAATTGGGGCTTGCAGCCCACAAATCCAATTCCAGACCGGACGGAAGGGTCGGGCCGTTTAAGATACGGCCGCACTGATCGCGGCAATGGCGCCGTCCGATACGGCGGTGGCCACCTGCCTTACCTGCTTTACGCGGATATCTCCCGCCGCATAAATGCCGGGGATGGCCGTTTCCATCTTATCATTTACCGGAATGAATCCATTTTCCAGTTCCAATTCATGATACATTTCCGTATTCGGCGAAGAACCCGCGTACACGAAGATTCCGCATCCCGGATCGATTATGGTCTCCGTATGCCCGTCACTCTCGAACCGAACAGTCAGTTCATCCACACACTCCTTCCCTGCAACCTTTACAAGGCGGGCGCCGAGCATCAGACCGATGTTATCCGTCTTCTCAACCTTTTTCCGGAATTCGGAAATGCACCCCAGTTTATCCTCAAAGTGGATGATCGTCAGCTTCTTCGCGAACTGCGCCAGATACAGTGCCTCTTTCACAGCTCCGTCCGCACCGCCCACAACATAGATATTTTTACCCTGATATTGGAGACCGTGTCTAAGCGCATTTAAGCCGATTCCCTTTCCCTGGAACGCAGTCTCCCCCTCAATGCCCAGTTTATTCGGAGTACAGCCATTTGCAAGAATGACTTTGGGGGATGTATAGACGGAATTCTCCGTAATGACCCGCTTCTCTTTTCCGGAAAGAGAAACCTCCGTAACCTTCCCGTATACGATCTCCACACCTGCATTTAACGCCTGTTCCCTCATACGGTCTGCGAAGGTTTCGCCGGTCTCTCCTTCCACAACAGCCGTATAATGGGTCACGGTTGAGACATTTCCGATAATACCGCCCACCTTGTCTTTTTCGATGATCACGGTTTTTAAGCCTCTGCTGACCGCATAGATTCCCGCGCTGATCCCTGCCGGTCCCGCGCCGATGATGATCAAGTCATACATGGTTTTTCCTCCTTCAGAATTCCTATAGACTCCTGGAATGTGTTTGGTTTTCCTACTATTTTGTCCAATAAACCGGATAATAGTCCCCCTAAGCCAGCTCCTTTTTGCGCTTCTGCCGCTTATAGACCAGAATACCAATATACACTCCCAGAAATCCCAGAATGATTGTCACCAGCACCGCAGATTCTCCGGGGCCACCCATCTTCACTTCCGCCCACAGGCGATCCACCAGCTTACTGGTACTTTCCGGCAGATTCACAAATACCTCCGTGCGCTCCAGAACCTCGTCCTCCGGGTAATAGATGGGGCTCTCCACCATTTCCTCATCCATATATGCCTTTGCGGCGCTCTCCGGTGTGGAATACCCCACATAATTCATGTTGGCCCCGGCGATCTCCGGATCACAGAGGAAATTGATATATTCCTCCGCTTCCGCCTTATGGCCGGAGGTGGCGGGAATGCACATGGCATCCACAAAATAATTGGTTCCCTCATCGGGCACCACGAATTCGATACTGTCGCTGTTCTCCACCAGGATCGCCGCGTCTCCGGAATAGTAAGGCGCGATCCAGGCCTCGCTGCTCTCCATCTTGTCAAAGATCCGATCCATGACATAAGCCTGCACCAGCGGCTTCTGCTGCTTCAGCAGAGCCGCCGCCTCCGCCCAGTCGTTTTCGTCAGTGGTGTTCAATGACTGTCCCAGCATGAACTGGGCAATGGCAAAGGAGTCCCTGGGGTTATCAAACATCAGAATCTTCCCGGCATAACGGTCATCCCACAGGACGGACCAGCTTGTGATCTCCTCCTCAATATAGTCCGTATTGTAAAATAAGCCCACCACGCCCCAAGTATAGGGCACCGAATAGCGGCTCCACGGGTCATAGTCGGGATCCCGAAAGCGCTCGTCAATGTACTGATAATTGGGAATATTGGAAAAGTCCAGCTCCGCCAGCATATTTTCATCAATGAGTCTGGACACCATATAGTCCGAAGGGATGATCACATCATAATCGGCGCCTCCCCCGGCCAGCTTGGAGTACAGCGCCTCGTTGCTGTCAAAGGTGGTGTAGTTGACCTGGATCCCGGTACGCCGGGTGAATTCCTCATTCAGATCCGGGGACCCGTCGGTGCCGTTGGCGATATACTCGCCCCAGTTATAGACATTTATGGTAACGCCCCTGTCCGGAGCCGCATCCCCTTCCGTCCGCACATTCCCGGCAGAACCCGCATCCTCACCGGCCAAAACGGTTTTGACCGAAGCCGGGGCCAGACAAAATGCCAGGCAGAGAGTCACACACATATGCCATCGTATGAAACGTCCTTTTTTCATTTGTATACCCCCTGCGTGCTGCAGCACGCACACCAATCATAGTCTGCTTCCAAATTTTTATCCATGCCTTTTCTGCATGAGCCCTTCCCAGGCAGGAACAGGTCCTGGAGCGTGTCTGGAAATTCTTTCCTGCCATCTGCACGCCCCGTGAAAAGGCATTTTTCAAACACACACAGGCGCACGAACCATACGTCAGATCCGGCTCTGCACTACATGCCGTCATGAAGCTCCGGAGTCTTCTCCGCCTTACGGTCCCTGGCATTGCGCGTATTGACAATGATCAGCAGCACCATCACCACCGCAAACATCACCGTGGACAGGGCATTGATCTCCGGGCTGATCCGTTTCCGGGTCATGGAATAAATATAAATAGGCAGCGTCTGCGTCGTTCCGCTGGTAAAATAACTTATCACAAAATCATCAATGGAGAGCGTAAACGCCATGATCAGCCCTGTCACGATCCCGGGCATGATCTCCGGCAGCACCACCTTGAAGAAAGCCTTCACCGGAGGACAGCCCAGATCCTGAGCCGCCTCATAGAGATTGGGATCCATCTGGCGCAGCTTGGGCAGCACGGACAGGATCACGTAGGGCAGACAGAAGGTAATGTGTGCCGCGAACAGCGACCCCATTCCCAGACTCCTCCCGCCGAACAGTCTCACTGCAGACACGAACAGCAGCATCAGAGATACGCCGGTGACGATCTCAGGATTGACCATGGGAAAGTTCGTAACGTTCATCATGATCCGCCGGGGCAGGCGCTTCATGGAATTGATACCGATGGCCGCCATGGTGCCCAGCACGGTGGACGCCGCTGCCGAAACCACCGCGATGAGCAGTGTATTACACAGAGCTTCCATGATCAGCCTGTCCTCAAAGAGCTTCCGGTACCACCGCAGGGAAAATCCGC
>JAIEKC010000269.1:0-3891 GCA_029064505.1 Acetatifactor sp. | reverse complement strand
TGGGATACACTGTATCTGCTGTTAAAGAACGGCATTTGCTTCTGTATTTATCTGGCGCTGATGGTCAATGTGAAGCCGGTGCTGATCGTGGCCACTGTTGCGATCACTGTGGCGGATTTTGTGGTGGTACGGCGTTTTGACAACTGGAATCATGATCATCAGGAGGAAGAAGGAGAGATCATACGGAAAGACCGCTATCTTTATAATTCGGTCAGAGATCCGAAGCTGGCAAAGGATATCAGGATATTCGGCATGAAAGAATGGCTCTGGGATATCAGGGAGGATATATGCAGACTGAGACGGAACTTTCTGAACCGCAGGGAAAAAAATACAATCTGTAAAAATGTCATGGAAACGCTGCTGGATCTGCTGCGGAACGGATGTATTTATACATATCTGTTGATCATCACCCTGCAGGGGGGATTGTCCGCATCGGAATTCCTGCTGTATTTTACCGCAGCTTCCGGATTTACAGGCTGGGTGACCGGTATTCTCGCCAATGTGACGGAGCTGAACAGGCAGAGTATGAAGATATCTCTTGTCAGGGAACTCTGCGGAATGAAAGAACCCTTCCTGTTTGAGGGCGGCAGAGAGCTTGTATGGGAGAAGGGCGTGACATACGAGTTTGAGTTCAGAGATGTGACATTTCGGTATCCGGATGCGGAGAAGTCGGTTCTGGAACATTTTAACCTGAAGATCAAAGGGGGAGAAAAGCTGGCTGTGGTGGGGCTGAACGGAGCCGGTAAGACCACTCTGGTGAAGCTGTTATGCGGATTCCTGGATCCGGATTCCGGGCAGGTGCTCTTAAACGGTGTGGATATCAGGGAGTATAACCGGCGGGATTACTATAAACTGTTTGGCGCTGTGTTTCAGGAATTTTCGGTTCTGGGAGCTGCCATTGCGGAAAATGTGGCGCAATCCGCAGAGCCTGACATGGAGTGGGTGCGGAGCTGTGTGGAACAGGCGGGACTGAAAGAACGGATTGAGAGATTCCCGGATCAGTATGAGACGAAGCTTGGCAAGTCGCTTTATCCGGAGGAGGCTGTTGAATTGTCGGGAGGAGAGATGCAGCGTCTGATGCTTGCGAGAATGCTGTATAAGCATGCGCCGGTGATGGTTTTGGACGAGCCCACCGCCGCGTTGGATGCCCTGGCGGAACGTGACATGTACGAGCGCTATGCGGATTTTTCCAGGGGAAACACTGCGGTATTTATCTCACACAGACTTGCCAGCACCCGGTTCTGCGACCGCGTGATCCTTCTGGACGGAGGCAGGGTTCTGGAAGAGGGAACCCATGAGTATCTGATGGAGCAGGGTGGGAAATATGCGGAACTGTTCGAGATACAGAGCGAATACTATAAGGAATCGGAAGATTGATCTGAATCAGAGTTTTGCCTGAGGATGCATATGGTAAAGACGAATGTTTTTTTGTGTTATGAATCCACAGGCAGCGGAAAGGTATGGTTATCCATATGAATCAGGAGAACGAAAAAGAAAAACTATCCGGCAGAGAGACAGTGGAAATCTGTTGTCGAACCATGAAGTTGATGTGGGAGAACTTTCCCCGAAATATTGTCAGCAGTATTCTGTATAATATGATGAAAGCCCTGACTCCGTATATCCCGCTTTATTTCTCCGCGCAGCTTCTGAATGAGCTGGCGGGAGCGCGGAGACAGGAGATACTGACAAAATGGGTATTGTTATTGCTGATACTGACATTTATATCCGGACTGGTAACGCATCTTCTGCACAGCTGGGAGACAGTGCACAGACATATTTCCTACTGGGAGCATCAGAGTCAATTCTACAGCAGGAAATTGTTGGAGGCTGATTTTGATAAGATAGATGACGCTGTCACGTTGGATAAGCTGACTCAGATCGAGAATAATCAGACTTTTATGGGATATGGCATTAACCAGTTCATGATTCATCTGGAGAAGATCACAGTGGCATTTTTTCAGGTGCTGGGCGGAATCCTGCTTTCCGTTTCGCTGTTCACGCTTCCTTTGGCAGAGCAGTATCGGAGAAATATGAAGTTGAATATGGTGTTTGTGGGAATCGCTGCGCTGATCGTGGGAACGGTGTTTCTGCCGGCTCTGCTGGGCAGGGTGGAGAGGAGCCATATATTTGAATGGGCCGATCATGGCGTAAAGTTAAACAGGGTGTTTTTTGCCTATGGCTTTGATCTCTATCAGAATAAGAGTAATGCGCTGGATATGAGAATATACAGACAGGATCTGTTTGGAGATAATGTATTGGGCAGGAATTGCAGAGATTCTATAACGAGTATGGAAGCGATCCTGAATAAGGGCATCCGGGGATTCTGTCAGGCGGGGAGTGCGATGTCATCTTATCTGATGATGGGGTTCATCTATCTGTATGTCTGTCTGAAGGCCTGGTTCGGCGCTTTCGGTATAGGAAGCGTGACACAGTATGTGGGAGCGGTGAATTCTATGGCGAAGGGCCTGGCCGAGCTTTTTAAGACGGCGGCGCAGGTAAGAACGAATGCCGTTTTCCTGAAAAAGATCTTTGAGTTTCTGGACATCCCCAATGAGATGTATCAGGGAACCCTGACAGTGGAGAAGAGAAGTGACAGGGATTATGAGGTGGAATTCCGGGATGTCAGTTTCAGATATCCGAACGCGTCGGAATATGCCCTGCGCCATGTGAACATGAAGTTTAAGGTGGGGGAGAGGCTGGCTGTGGTGGGACGGAACGGTTCCGGGAAAACAACTTTTATCAAGCTGCTCTGCAGGCTGTATGATCCCACAGAGGGGCAGATTCTTTTGAACGGTATTGACATCAGAAAGTATGATTATCAGGAATATCTGTCCATCTTTTCGGTGGTATTTCAGGATTTTCAGCTGCTGGCCATGCCGGTGGGACAGAATGTGGCGGCCGGGACTTCTTATGATGCCGTCAGAGTGGAGGATTGTCTGAGGAAGGCCGGCCTGGGCGACTGGCTGGAGCGGCAGGAGGCCGGTCTGGATACTTTTCTTTACAGGGATGGGATGGAAGCCAGATTCCATATAGATAAGGCCGTGCAGGGAGGCGTGGAGGTCTCCGGCGGGGAGGAACAGAAAATAGCCCTTGCCAGAAGCATGTACCGTGACGCACCTTTCATTATTTTGGATGAGCCCACGGCAGCTCTCGATCCTGTTTCGGAGTATGAGGTATACACTCACTTCAATGATATTATGACAGACTGCACGGCAATCTATATCAGTCATCGCTTAGCCTCCTGCAGATTCTGCGATGAGATTGCGGTATTTCACCAGGGAAGTGTCATAGAGCAGGGCAGTCATGAGGAATTATTGGGAAGGGGAGGACAGTACAGTGAGCTGTGGTATGCGCAGGCGGAATATTATAAGTAAGGTTTTGCAATGTCGGCGTCACAGGGCGGCTGCCGCTCCATAACATAGTTTGCAGGACGATATATATGAACATAAAATTAACAGCAATTACATACAGATATCGCGTATAACTATATTAAGTTAAGCTTTGACAAGCCATCACCTTGGCAGTAAAATGGAAACGAATGCAAAAAGGTATGATGAGGTCAAAGGAATGGATGATATGAGAGAGAATGTGCAGAAGAAAGAGAAAAAGCGGCTTTCATACAGGCAGGTTATATTTTTCTGCCTGGGAGGATTGGCTGCAGTGCTGATTCTGATATTCTTTGTATATGTATATTGTGATTTTCGGGAGGAATGCAGGGAAAGTGCTTTAAGGAATGCCCAAAATACAGCGGAAGATGTGGCTGAATGGACGGATAAATACTTTGTACTGTCCGAAGAGGCGGATCCGGATGCCCGGATATCGACCTGGAAGCAGGAAGTGGGCGCGCATATAGGTGCAGGAGAGGAGATCGTGATCCTGGACAGCAGCAGT
>JAIEKC010000268.1:0-1981 GCA_029064505.1 Acetatifactor sp. | reverse complement strand
GTCATGGACAATGCTTTTGTTTCCGCTGGATGTGCTGCTGACTCTGGCGTTTGCCATGGGAATCGGGTACATGCTTTCAATTTTGTATATATATTTTGCGGATATTCAATATTTATACGGTGTTTTTCTGAGGATTCTGCTATACCTTACCGCGGTGTTTTACCCGGTGTCCTCTTTGCCGGAGACCCTCCAGAAGGTGATAGGTCTTAATCCGGTATACATGTCTGTCTACATAGCGAGGGAGTGTATGGTGTATGGCAGGGTTCCGCATTACACGGCATGGCTCAAATTGTCACTGGCGGCCATTGTAAGCTGCGCGGTCGGATGGATGGTGTTTGACAGGAAACAGAATGATGTGATGCAGCGGATCTAGTACAGCATTGCCTAAATAGCAGGTGCTGTATTCACTGTTATTTGTGCAATGCTGTACTAGAGCGTGTTTGAAAAATCATTCCCCCGGTCTGCACGCCCCACTTCGCGGTCTGCTGCGCCCCAATTTGGCGGGCGATGCTCCACTACGCCTCCCAAATTGGGTCTTGCATCCCACAAAGTGTGACGCACACCCCGGGGAAAGCATTTTTCAAACACGCTCTAGTACTCCGTCCTTGAAGTTCCTGTGCAAATTTTCGAGGATATTTTTTCGAGAGTGCAAGTTCAGAAACGGAGGCGTAGCGGGCTACGCTGAGTATTCTGGACTTGTGCAATCGGAAAAACAGACCGAAATATTTGCACAAGGGTTTTCAGGACGGAGTACTAGGCACTGTCACGAAACAATTTACAGATAGTCCCTTCACACATGGACTGGTGCCGGAAAGGTCCCGCTGAACCATATGGTTTGGCGGGATCTTTCCGATTGTCCGGCGTCTGTATTTTGTAACAGTCCAGACAGCCTCTCCCGCGAAGTCAGGACCGCGTTCCTGTGCGATTTTTCGACACCTGTATTTGGGGCGTTCACATGTGGTTAAAGTTTACCTGCTTGCCAATGAAGCCCGGACTTATTATAATAGTCCTGCATAATTTCGGTGGTCTGGGGAAAGAAAAGGGGACATGACCGGCTGTAAACAGGCGTTCGTGAGAGAGCCCCGAGGAGATCCGGGAAGAGAAAGAGGGGAATGGAACATGAGAGAATCCCATCAAGATCGGGAGAACCAGATAAGGAAGCTTCTGGAAGACGATCCGCAGGAAGCTGTGGTGATGATGGTGGAACACTACACAGGACTGCTCTGGACTGTTGCGGGGCGATATCTGTCCGATCCGGAAGACATAAAAGAATGTATCAATGACACATTTACCGAGTTCTATTGTCACAGAGAGCGGTATGACGAGACAAGGGGAAGTATGGCGGCGTATCTGAGCGCCATTGCGGGGCATCAGGCCATCAGCCGTTACCGCAGCAACAGGCGCCACAAAAGCGGGAATCTGCCCGGGGAGTGGGAAGATACCATGGCGGATCAGGTGGATGAGCGGTTGGATCTGGAGAATGCCATTCAGTCTCTGGGGGAGGAGGACGCCGCCATTATCCGCATGAAATATTATGAAGGGATGACCGTCCGAAAGATCGCGGATTCCCTCCACATTCCCTATGAGACGGTAAAAAAGAGGCATCAGAGAAGTCTTAAGAAAATGCGGCTTTTCCTTCTGACTCTGCTGTGCCTGCTTCTGGCGGCAGGTCTGGCTGCATGTGCTTACAAGATCCTGCAGCATTTTGGGATCGTTCCCGGGTATGGGGTCAATCGAAGCGATACCGTGCCCTTCTATGTGCTGGAGGAGACAGTGACGGTGGAAGACGACCAGATCCTCCTGCGGCTTGACCGGGGAATCATGACGGAAGATTCCCTGGTGCTGACAATATATGCTGAATACAAGGATGCATGGTATGAGGCCAGAAATCTGGGTCAGGAGATCACGGCAGAACTGATCGATGAGATGGGCTCCAGCTTTACCTATTTCGACCCCGTGTTGATCCTGGAAGACGGGACGA
>JAIEKC010000267.1:0-5863 GCA_029064505.1 Acetatifactor sp. | reverse complement strand
TCGTCATCTGTGTATAAGAGACAGTTCTTATCCCGGCACTGCGCTCAGAATTGGGAGCACGGGACTGGATGTGCAGACCATCCAGACATATTTGGGCAGAATCCGGAGAAATTATCCTGCTATTCCTGCAATAACCGATGAGACGGGTGTGTTTGGAAGCAGCACTCAGGCGGCAGTGACTAAATTTCAGAGTATTTTTAATCTGGCGGCAGACGGCATTGTGGGAAAAGCCACCTGGTATAAGATTTCCAGACTGTATGCCGCTGTGGCAAGGCTGGCGGAATTAGACAGCGAGGGGACTACGCTTGGAATCGGGACGGTTCCGCCGAGTTCCGTGTTAAGGCAGGGTTCAAGGGGAGCGGATGTGATCACATTACAGTATCTTCTGAATGTGGCTGCAGAATTTTATCCTTATGTACCCGGTATTTCTCAGGATGGGATTTTCGGCAGTGGTACCAGACAGGCGGTTATCGATTTTCAGAGGATGATGGGACTTAGCGCGGATGGCATTGTGGGACCTAATACCTGGAAAGCGCTTTATGATGTTTATCTGGGAGCACAGGAAAATGTACCTTCTCCCGGGCCCGGCACCGACTTTGTGGAATATGTGGTCCGTTCGGGGGATACGTTGTGGCTTCTTGCCCAGAGATACGGTACGACTGTAGATGCGATCAAGAATCTGAACGGACTTACCAGTAATATGCTGAATATCGGGCAGGTATTGAAGATTCCCGTGACTGCGGGAAATTCCTATTTTGAATATGCGGTTCGCTCCGGAGATACTTTATGGCTGCTTTCCCGAAGATATGGTACTACAGTGGAGGCGATCAAAAGTCTGAACGGACTGACCAGCGACAGGTTGGATGTGGGGCAGATATTGCTGATACCCCAAAGCTGAACCGGTGCAGGCGGTATAAGAAAAACTTTTTTATGCGGAAAGGATCCTTTATAGAATGCCCCATGTCAAAAGCGTTTGCCGGATGATCCGACAAACGCTTTTTCTGATGCGTCTGACGACACATGTACTCAACATATTAACTGATAAAGACAGAAACCGTACTGAAAAACTTCTTTCTGTTGGCGATCAGATTCCCCTTGTACGGCTCCTCCGCCTCATCGGTGGTATGGACAATCTCTAACTGTGATTTCCAATCGAAAGCCTGATCGCTGGTCTGATTTGCGTTGGTATCTTTCTTTTTGGAGGTCTGGGAATTGGGAATACTGTTTTCGGTTATGGTTACCTTTTTGCCAATATGCTTTGAGGCATTGTTGATCTTCTTTTGCAGATCAGCCTTCTCCTGATCCGTGGCGGCGGTGCGCTGCCGTCTCTCCAGTCCTGCCCGGACGCGCTTCATTCCTGAGAGCTGTTCTTTGGTTGCGGAAAGGGAGATCAGCACACCAGATTCTTCATTGCCGAATATGGTTGCCGCCGGGGTCTGTTCCTTGTCGGTATCTTTTTCCCCTGCGTCTTTGGCGGCTTCTTTCAATGCCTCCTGTTTTTTGGCGGCCTCTTCCTGCCTTTTTTGTATTTGGTACTGCCTTAATTCTCTGTTGAGAGTCTGGATCTCTTCCTGCACAGCCTGTTTTTCTTTTTTCTTTTCTTCACTGGTCTTTTCTTTATCGTTGGAGATATTTTTCTTTTCTTCCTGCAGATCAGTTATCTGTTTGCGGAGCTCGTTCTCATGATTGTCCAATGAAGGCTGTTTGGAGGATTTATTATTCTGTGATGAGGGTTTGATTCCGGATATCTTCATTCTTATGATCATGCTCCTTTCCCATATGTGAATCTGCGCGCCCGGTACAAGCCTGTGGTGGTAAAATTCACTTTGCAACCGATCCGCGCCTCGCAATGATATATGATATTATATATTTTTTATTAAATTTATGGTAGCATAGAATCCCGATTTTATCAACAGATCAATTGGATGATTTTGACAGTTTTAGTTACATTTGGTAACAGTTCAATGACCGTCTGGACTGTTGCCGCATTTGATCTGCCTGCCCTGTTCAAAGCAACTTGCATTTTAGAGGAACGGTACCTAATTTGCTATGGCGGGGTAAATTAAAATGTGGTACTCTTACATTGGAGTGTGTTTTGCAAAATGTGAGAATGGAGAGATTAAAGAAGAAATATGAAAGCTGGGAACAGAAAGAACAGGGATGTAAAAGGCTCTCGAAAGTCTTACGGTAAAATGGGTGCCATCCTGGCAGCAGCATGTTGTATGGCGGGACTTGTGGTACTTCTGTTATTTGTGATCACAGGAAGGGATATCAGTGAAAAACCTGTGACTCTTGATGTGGCTGCAAACGGATGCACGGAATCGGAAACGGGAGAACCGGGAGCGGCTTCAGAGTCAATGTCCTCTGCGGCAACACCGACACCGCGGGCAACACCCGCAACAGAGCCGCCGACAACACCCCCAACGGAACCGCAGGCAGGTCCTGTGACAGAGTCCCAGGCAACACCCGCAACGGAACTGCAGACGGCACCCGCAACAGAGCCGCCGACAACTTCCACAACGGATCCGATGGCCGGACCGCAGGCAACTCCTGACACAGAGTCCCAAATGACCTCTGCGTCAACGGAGAACGGCGGATCCGCCGGTGAACCGTCTTGGACGGCGGACCCGGCCGGAGTGCCTTCGGAGGAGACTGCCTCAAACGGATATCTGGTGGTGATCGACGCGGGACACCAGCAGAAGGGAAACAGTGAGAAAGAACCTGTGGGTCCCGGCGCCACGGAGATGAAGGCCAAAGTAGCGGGAGGAACACACGGAGATACCAGTGGTTTAAAGGAGTATGAGTTGACGTTGATGGTGGCGGAAAAGCTGGAGGAGGAGCTGATCGGCCGCGGTTATGAGGTGATCATGGTGCGCACCTCTCATGATGTGAATATCAGCAACGCGGAGCGCGCCCAGGTGGCAAATGACGCGGGGGCGGATGCTTTTATCCGTATTCATGCCAACGGCTCGGAGAACACTTCCGTACATGGTGCGATGACCATATGCCAGACGGCGTCCAATCCCTATAACAGCGCATTTTATGAGCAAAGCAGGGATCTGTCCTCAAAAGTTCTGGATGCGCTGGCTGCTTCTACGGATTGCAAAAAGCAATATGTGTGGGAGACGGACACCATGAGCGGCATCAACTGGTGCCAGGTGCCGGTGACCATTGTGGAAATGGGTTATATGACCAATCCGGAGGAGGACGCGCTGATGGCTACAGAGGAGTATCAGCAGAAGATTGCCGAGGGAATTGCCAACGGTATTGACGGTTTTTTGGGGAGATAGAGCCCCTGGCAGTACGTAAGATATATTTTGAAAAAAGAAGTGAGGAGACAGCGGATGACGTTTAACTTCGAAGAAGAATTGAAAAAGCTTCCCAGAGAACCGGGTGTCTACATCATGCGGGATGCGAAGGATGTGATCCTCTACGTGGGTAAGGCGGTCAATCTCCACAACCGTGTCCGTTCCTATTTCCGGGAAAATATCGGAAGAGGCCCCATGATCGATAAAATGGTATCGCTGATCGCGCGGTTTGAATACATTGTGACAGATTCCGAGCTGGAAGCGCTGGTGCTGGAAAATAATCTCATCAAGGAAAATTCACCGAAATATAATACTCTCCTGAAAGATGATAAGACGTATCCTTATATTAAGGTAACGGTGGGAGAAGAGTACCCAAGGATATTGTTTTCCCGTACCATGAAGAAAGACAGATCCAAATATTTCGGACCGTATACCAGTGCGGGCGCGGTGAAGGACACCATTGAGCTTTTGAACAAACTGTACTGTCTGCGGACCTGTAACCGCAGTCTGCCCAGGGACGTCGGTCTGGAGCGCCCCTGCCTGAACTATCATATCAAACAGTGTATGGCGCCCTGTCAGGGATATATTGACAGAGAACAGTACAGGGAGCAGGTGAACCGGGCATTGGAATTTCTGAACGGAAATTACAATATGATCCTGAAAGAGCTTGAGGCCAAAATGAATGCCGCAGCGGAAACACTGGATTTTGAGGCGGCAGCGGGCTACCGCGATCTGTATAACAGTGTGAAGCAGGTGTCCCAGAAGCAGAAGATCACGGACAGTGTGGGTGAGGATAAGGATATCATTGCCCTTTACCGGGATGAGAACGAGGCGGTCGTGCAGGTGTTTTTTGTCAGGGACGGCAGGCTGATCGGCAGGGAACACTATTATATGACGCATGTGTCGGAAGATAAGGCGGAGATTCTGGAGAATTTTGTGAAGCAGTTTTACGCCGGCACGCCTTTTATTCCCAGAGAACTGATGCTCCAGTATGAGATAAAAGACAGTCAGCTGATCGAAAAGTGGCTGACGGAACGGAAAGGCGGCAGAGTGCGTCTGCGGGTGCCTAAGATCGGCTCCAAGGAGAAGCTGGTGGAGCTTGCGGCACAGAATGCCCGACATATTCTGGAACAGGACAGGGAGAGGCTGAAACGCGAGGAAGGCAGAACCATCGGCGCGGTGAAGGAGATTGCCGGTATTCTGGGATTGTCTCATATTGAGAGAATGGAAGCCTTTGATATCTCCAATATCAACGGTTTTGAGAATGTGGGATCCATGATAGTCTTCGAAAAGGGAAAGCCGAAGCCCAGCGACTATCGGAAATTCCGGATCAGGACTGTGTCAGGTCCTGACGATTATGCATGTATGAGGGAAGTACTGACTAGGCGTTTCCGTCACGGCATGGAGGAGAGCAGGGAACTGGAGGAAAAGGAACTGGACCGGGAATACGGGAGTTTTACAAAATTCCCCGATCTGCTGATGATGGACGGAGGCAGAGGGCAGGTGAATATTGCGCTGTCCGTGCTGAATGAGCTTCGGATCGATATTCCTGTCTGCGGCATGGTGAAGGATGACAACCATCGCACCAGAGGCTTATATTTCAATAATATCGAGCTGCCCATTGACACGCATTCGGAAGGCTTTAAGCTGATCACCAGAGTGCAGGATGAAGCTCACCGCTTTGCCATTGAGTATCACCGCTCCCTGCGGAGCAAGGCACAGGTGAAATCCGTACTGGACGATATTCCGGGTGTGGGACCCGCCAGAAGAAAGGCGCTGATGCGGCACTTTAAGTCCATTGAGGAGATCAGAGCGGCATCTGTGGAAGAACTGGCCTCTATTCCTGAGCTGAACGGGAGGACGGCGGAAGAAATCTATCAGTTTTTCCGAAAAAACACTGCTTCACAGGAACAACAGCATGTGTTACAATCTAGGTAATGTATAACTGTTGCCCCCTGCTGTAAAAGTCCCGTTTTCTTACGGATAAACACCGGACTTTATGTACGCCGGCAGGGGAAGAATGCAAAGCCGGCATTTTTCCGGAATTGCGGCAGTTCATTGGTCGTCCGTGCCGACCGCGTCGGCATGACAGGAAGTGCGAAGGGAGGAAGATATGGAAAGTATAGCGTTGAAAAAGGTCGTGGAAAAAATGGAACTGGAAAACCTGACTCCCGACATTGAGATAAAGGGAATCCGCGTCACGCAATCGGATGTGAATCGTCCTGCATTGCAGATGACGGGATTTTTCCAGCATTTTGACGCTACCAGACTGCAGGTGATAGGCTTTGTGGAGTATACTTATATGGGAGGACTCTCAGAGCAGCGGCAGCGGGAGGTTTATGATGAACTGATGGAATATGATATTCCTGCCTTTGTTTTTTGCCGGGAATTAAAACCGAATCCTATTTTTATGGAATCGGCGCTGGCACATAACATTCCTGTTTTTTCCAGCAAGAAAGCCACTTCCGGATTTATGGCGGAGACCATCCGGTGGCTGAATGTGAAGCTGGCTCCCTGTATTTCCGTACATGGCGTGCTGGTGGACGTCTATGGTG
>JAIEKC010000266.1:0-3102 GCA_029064505.1 Acetatifactor sp. | reverse complement strand
CTCTTTTACCCGGGCGGCAGTCTCGTCGAAAGAAACCCCCAGTTCCTTGCAGGTGGAGATGAGGGCTTTTATCCCTGTTTTTATCCCTTCCTTTATGCCTTCCTGCTTTCCACGCCTTGTATACTGATCAAATAATTCGCACATGGTAATCTCGTCCTCCTCTTTCACATTCATCTCTTCCAGGATCCGGCCTGTGTCCTCCACATCTTTGTCTCCGTCCAGGGCTCTCAGCAGTCTTATCAAGGCTTCCTTGTGGATCACGGGGCGGTCTGACCGGAATCCGTTCCCCTCTGCGAGATAGTCTGCCACAAGTCGCATATCACTGGTAAAGAGCTCCCTTACCTCCGGAGGCAGGTTCCGCATCTCAAATATGTGGAGCCTGAGGTCATCCACCAGGTTCCAAAGTCCAGGGGGCAGATTCGTATCGCTGAAAAGTTCTTTTATGCTGCGGGGGGATTCCCAGCAGCCGTTTCCCCAGTACAATACCAGACTTATCACGGGAAAAGAATGCGCAACCTTGCCGTCATATTGTTCACGGTAGACAGCACCCACATAACCGGCTTTCCGCAGGATCATTCCCGCGTCCGGTTCTGACTGGTTCGCTAGCAGGTATTGTACCCGGATCTTCCCTTTTCTCATTTCATATTTGGATACGTCTTCCAGTTGGTTTCTAAGCACTGATCCCGGCGGGGCATACTCTGTCTCCGTTGGTGCAGGATACAGATTCCCTGCTTTCACCATCTGTTTTCCTCCATGGATAAACACGTTCAGGATATCTGCCGCCACATCAGGAAAGCCTTCCAGATTCTTCTGGGTCACATCCTTTGATTCCTTTTTTCCCATTTGTATCCTTCCCTTTTTGTTTCTTAAAACTTCTGCTTAAGGGAAGAAAACGAGGTATCTGCAATTTCCTGCCATCCGGTCTTCCGCCCTGTAAATTTTGTAAAAGTTGAATCATTGGCGAACAGCCCTGAAAAAGCACTTTGATCTGCAGATATCTGCAAAGTACGATATGATTGCCATTTCCTCTTACAAGCGTATTGTATCACGGATTGTTGTGGTGTGCAAGCACTATTTTACGAATATGGAAGCAACGGAATCTGCCAGTTCATACGGAGTCAGAGCGGTATCCTCCTGCGCTTTTGTGTGTATTGTAAAGTAAAAACAGGGGAGATCCTTTATTCTCCAATACGGTCTTCCTGTCTAAGCGGGTTTCCGCAGAAAGCGTTTTTCGAACTCGCTCCGATCGTACTGGGGGCAATATGCTGCCTGCGGTATTCGGAAGGGGTACATCCTTTCTTTTCCTTGAATAACCGGGAAAAATACTCGTAACATGTGAATCCGCTTCCGGCAGCGATGGATCTGATCGTGCCGGTTTGATTTTCAAGCCGGTAACAGGCGTTGTTGAGCTTCAGGTCATAGAGATACTTTTTAGGTGAAGTATTGTAGTGCTGCCTGAATATCTTATACAGATAGCTTTCCGACACCTGAAACTGTTCTGCTATTTCCGACAGACTGTTGATAAAAATATAATTTTCCTCGACATAGTTCAGTATGCTCCGGGCTTTTGAGGAAGCGCGGGACTGTGGCAGGGGATGAGCCTTTTCGCAGCGGCGGGAGGCCTTGTTGATGATGTCCATTATTCGGACAAAGGGGAAAAACAAGCTTGTATTTTCGGAAGGAAAGGTATCTGCGATCTGCTTTATACGGAAGAATTCTTTTTCGCTGAGTGGTACAACAGCATGATGAAAGCATCTTAACAGATGCTTCTTTGCCTCAGGAGTAAAATAGAGATCAAGAAACCGTGGCGCTATATGTATACAGATACCGGAAAAGGGAGTCTCCCCGCGGCTGCTGTGGGGGACATTTCTTTGAAAAAGAGTGATGTCGTAAGGATTGGCTGCGTATTCCCTGCCGTCTATGGTAATAATCCGGGTGCCCTTTTCCAGAATATATAATTCATACCAGTCATGATAGTGAGTATATGGCATGGTCCAGCCTGCATCATGATTTTCCTGGGATATGGTAAAGTCCGTATTCATAAAAGTCTTTTTCTGTTTCATGAAACCTCTGTCCTTTGTCAATGGTCAATCTTATATGGGCGGCCGTTCTGAAAGAATCTCAATCACGCTCCAGAGTGTGTTTGGTTACAGAGTATTATAAAGAAAGAGTGTAGTATCAGTCAATAGAATAAAGACTTAGTAGAGTATATGACATTGCTGTGCAGTTCATAGTGCACTATAATGGATCTTACACGGATCAGATTCATTATTATGAGGTAACAGGAATATGAGGATTCAATTTGATACAGACTGGAAATTTCAGGAGGGCGACCTGCCTCCTGCAAGGAATACGGATGACTGGGGCGGCGCTAAGGCACGTGCCTATTCCCAGGGAGTGCCCTCAGAGGATTTTGACGATGCAGGGTGGCGGACAGTGGAACTGCCCCATGATTTTGTCTCTGAGAAAGAATATTGCTTTCAGGATTCCGGACATGCAAAGATGCGGGATATCCCTGAGATGGAGAGTATAGGGAGCCGGCTGTTTGCGGGCGGCTGTCTGGAAGGAGGCGTCGCCTGGTACAGGAAGAAATTCCGGACAGATGAGAGCTTTGGCGATAAGAGGGTATATCTCCACTTTGATGGTGTATACCGCAACAGCACGCTCTACTGCAACCAGTATTATGTGGGAACCCATCCGGGAGGCTACACAGGGTTTTATTATGACATCACGGATTTTCTCAACATCGGAGGCGAAAATATCATTGCCATGCGGGTGGATGCGTCGGACCGTGAGGGGTGGTGGTATGAAGGCGGAGGAATTTACCGACATGTATGGATGGAAGTGGTGGATCACGTGCATGTGGAGCCCTGGGGCATATCCGTGCAGGCCCGGCCGGATCTGGAAGAACGTACGGCAGCTTTGAGGATAGAAGTGAACATTGTAAACCGCTATCTGGAAGAGAAGAATATAAAAGCGGAAATGGAGATCCTGGATCCGGAAGGCTCTTTGGCAGACAAGATGACAGGAAATATCGCAGTGGGCGCATGGGATAGGGATACCTTTGTAAAAAAGGCGGTATTGAAAAATGTGATACTGTGG
>JAIEKC010000265.1:0-5881 GCA_029064505.1 Acetatifactor sp. | reverse complement strand
CTTATCCTTCGTATCCGCAAACTGTTTATCCTCAAAGCCGGAGTCCAACAGGCTTTTCGTATTGGCTTTCAGGAAATCTACCGCAAAATAGATTCCCTTTGCGTCCCTTCCGGGAGCCTTGATATCTCTGGGATTGGAGGCGCCGCAGGCCAGGATCACCCGGTCATAGTCGTGGAGCAGCTTATCTGCTTTGATATCCCTTCCCACGTCCATGCCGGTGATAAAGGTAACTCCCTCTTCCTCCATGATCTTCCGCTTCCGTTCCACCACCTGCTTCTCCAGTTTCATATTGGGGATTCCGTACATCAGCAGTCCGCCCACCCTGTCAGAACGCTCGTACACTGTCACCATATGCCCCCGTTTGTTCAGCTGGTCCGCCGCCGCCAGGCCTGAGGGACCGCTGCCGATGACAGCCACCTTCTTCCCGGTGCGCACTCTGGGCGGATCAGCCGCCGCATACCCCTGCTCATAGGCGTTTTCAATAATGGCATACTCATTCTCCCTGGTGGACACTGGTTCCCCGTTCAGTCCGCAGGTGCAGGCCGCCTCACAGAGAGCGGGGCACACTCTGGAAGTGAACTCCGGGAAATTATTGGTCTTCTTTAAACGGTTATAGGCCTGCTGCCAGTTCCCGTGATACACCAGGTCATTCCACTCAGGGATCAGATTGTGCAGAGGGCATCCGCTGGCCATCCCGCAGATCATCATCCCTGCCTGACAGAAGGGCACTCCGCACTCCATGCATCTCGCCCCCTGGAGCTGCTGCTCCTCCTTCGGCAGATGCTCATGGAACTCGTTAAAATGCTTAATGCGTTTCTTCGGTTCCTCCTCTGAACTGACTTCCCTTTTATATTCCATAAATCCGGTTGGTTTTCCCATTTTCCATCTTCTCCTTCTATTTCCAGTTGCCGCCTTTGGCCATTTGTTCCGGCGTGCCCCCTGTTCCGGAAAGGAAATTCGGCCGCCCAAACAGCACCGACTCCAGTTTTTTTGCAAACCGTACTGCAGCTCTACTTTCTTGTATTGGCATAAAAAGCCTCAATCTGCGCCTGTTCCGCGCTCAATCCCTTCTCTTCCATCTGTACGATGGTCTTAAGAACCCGCTCGTAATCATGGGGAATGATCTTCTTAAACCTGGGCAGATACTCCTCAAAGTTGTCAAGGATCCGCTTTCCCTTCTCGGAGTTGGTCAGCGCCACATGCTCCTGGATCATGCCTTTCAGCTCCAGAACATCATATTTTGAAGTGATCTCACTGGAGGAAACCATCTCCTTGTTGAGCCGTTTGTAGAGGTCGTTCCCCTCGTCCAGCACATAGGCGATACCGCCGCTCATACCTGCCGCAAAGTTCTTGCCGGTGGGGCCCAGAACGACCACCCTTCCGCCGGTCATGTACTCACACCCGTGGTCGCCCACGCCCTCCACCACCGCAAGGGCGCCGGAATTGCGGACACAGAAACGCTCCCCCGCCACACCGTTGATATAGGCTTTGCCACTGGTAGCGCCGTAAAGCGCCACATTGCCGATGATGATATTTTCCGAAGGAGCAAACCTGCTGCCCTTAGGAGGATATACGATCAGCTTGCCGCCGGAAAGACCTTTTCCGAAATAGTCATTGGAGTCCCCCACCAGTTCCAGAGTCAGGCCGCTGGGAATAAAGGCGCCGAAGGACTGTCCGCCCGCTCCCTTGCACAGCACATGGTAAGTATCCTCCTCCACATCATCCCCCAGCTGTCTGGTGATCTCGCTTCCCAGGATGGTGCCGAAAGTACGGTCCGTATTGGACACATCCACTTCAATGCTCCGCTTCTGCCCGGACTCCATGGCTTTCTTTAACTGCTTTAACAGCACCTTCTCATCCAGGGTCTTTTCCAGTTCAAAGTCGTATACCTGCTTCGGGTCAAAGGTATATTTCTTCCTGCTTTCCCGGTAGGGATTGGACAGGATCAGGGATAAGTCCACCTCCTGCTGTCTCTGACTCAGCCCCTCCTTCACACGGAGCAGATCGGTGCGTCCCACCAGTTCGTCTACCGTCTTGACGCCCAGCGCCGCCATATATTCACGCAGCTCCTGGGCGATAAATTTCATAAAGTTCTCCACATACTCCGGTTTGCCCCGGAAGTTCTTCCGCAGCTCGGGATTCTGGGTAGCCACGCCCACAGGGCAGGTGTCCAGATTGCAGACTCGCATCATGACACAGCCCATGGTTACCAGGGGCGCCGTGGCAAATCCGAATTCCTCCGCTCCGAGGATCGCCGCAATGGCCACGTCCCGGCCGCTCATGAGCTTGCCGTCGGTCTCAATGCGGACCTTATTCCGCAGGCCGTTCATGATCAGCGTCTGGTGTGTCTCCGCCAGTCCCAGTTCCCAGGGAAGTCCCGCGTTATGGATGGAGCTTCTGGGGGCGGCGCCGGTGCCGCCGTCATAGCCGGACACCAGAATGACCTGTGCCCCTGCCTTGGCAACACCTGCCGCCACAGTGCCCACGCCCGACTCGGACACCAGCTTTACGGAAATCCGGGCGTCCTTGTTGGCATTTTTCAGATCGTAGATCAGCTGTGCCAGATCCTCAATGGAGTAAATATCGTGATGAGGCGGCGGGGAGATCAGGGACACCCCGGGGGTGGAGTGACGTGTCTTCGCGATCCACGGATATACCTTCCCGCCGGGCAGATGTCCGCCCTCGCCGGGTTTTGCGCCCTGCGCCATCTTGATCTGGATCTCCTTTGCGCTGACCAGATAGCGGCTGGTAACTCCGAAACGTCCGCTTGCCACCTGCTTGATGGCGGAGCAGCGGTCCAGGCCGTCCGGACCTGCCGTCAGTCTGTCCAGCTCTTCGCCGCCCTCTCCGGAATTACTCTTGCCGTGAAGCCGGTTCATGGCGATGGCCATGGTCTCATGGGCCTCCTTGGAAATGGAACCATAGGACATGGCGCCGGTCTTGAACCGGGTGACAATGGACTCCACCGGCTCCACCTGTCCGATATCGATCCCCTTCCCGGGATAATTGAAATCCATCAGTCCTCTCAGGTTCTTAATGGAAGTCTCGTCATTTACCATGGCGGTGTACTCCTTGAACATGCCGTAGTCGCCGCGCCTTGTGGATTCCTGCAGCATGTGGATGGTGGCAGGATCATAAAGGTGTTCGTCGCCGCCGCTTCTGGCCTTATGGTGTCCGGGACTGTCCAGAGTCAGGTCATTACCCAGTCCCAACGGATCAAAGGCCATGGAATGCAGTTCATCCACCTGGGCCTCAATATCCTTTAAAGTGATACCGCCCACACGGCTCACCGTATTACAGAAATACCTGTTGATGACCTCCGGCGCGATACCGATGGCCTCAAAGATCTGGGAGCCCTGGTAGGACTGGATGGTGCTGATGCCCATCTTGGAAGCGATCTTTACAATGCCATGGAGCACCGCGTTGTTGTAGTCGTTCACCGCCGCATAATAATCCTTATCCAACATGTGATTTTCAATCAGCTCCTTAATGCTCTCCTGAGCCAGGTAAGGATTGATGGCACAGGCGCCGTAGCCCAGCAGCGTGGCAAAGTGGTGTACCTCTCTGGGTTCGCCGGACTCCAGGATCAGCGCCACCCTTGTTCTCTTCTTCGTGCGCACAAGGTACTGGTTCAGGGCGGATACGGCCAGCAGGGAAGGGATAGGCACATGATTCTCATCCACTCCCCGGTCAGAAAGGATCAGTATGTTCACGTCATCCCTGTAAGCCCGGTCCACTTCCACGAACAGTCTGTCGATGGCGCGCTCCAGACTGGTATTCTTATAGTAGGTGATGGGAACCACCTCTACCTTGAAGCCCTCCTTTTTCATATTCCTGATCTTCAGCAGGTCCGTGTTGGTCAGGATCGGATTATTGACTCTCAGCACATTACAATTCCTGGGAGATTCTTTCAGGATATTTCTCTCCGTACCGATGTAAACGGTGGTAGAAGTCACGATCTCCTCACGGATGGCGTCGATGGGAGGGTTGGTGACCTGTGCGAAGAGCTGCTTAAAATAGTGGAACAGGGGGTGACGGCTCCTGCTCAAAACGGGAATGGGAGTATCCACGCCCATTGCCGCCACAGCCTCGCCGCCGTTTTTTGCCATGGGCAGGATGCTGGTCTGGAGTTCGTCATAGGTGTAGCCGAACGCCTTCTGCATCCGCTGCCGTTCTTCACAGGTATACTCCGGAACGCGCAGATTGGGTATGTTTAAATCCTTCAAAAATACCAGGTTGCTGTCCAGCCACTCGCCGTAAGGCTGTCTGGAAGCGTACTTTTCCTTTAATTCCTCATCCGAGACCACCTTACCCTGAACCGTATCCACCAACAGCATCTTGCCGGGGCGAAGTCTCTCTTTTACTTTTATTTTCGTGGGATCCATGTCCAGAACCCCCACTTCTGAGGACAGGATCAGGGTGTCATCCTCCGTGATCATGTATCTGGAGGGA
Organism: Acetatifactor sp.; assembly: GCA_029064505.1. Taxonomy (GTDB): domain Bacteria; phylum Bacillota; class Clostridia; order Lachnospirales; family Lachnospiraceae; genus Acetatifactor. Next base: position 1,429 of record JAIEKC010000265.1, on the reverse strand, counting down.
CGCAGGCCGTTTCTGTCCAGCACGGCTCCCATAATATCTCCGTCGGAAAAGAGGATGGATGCGGGACCGTCCCAGGGCTCCATCATGGTAGCGTAATATTGGTAGAAATCCCGTTTGGCCTGGGACATTGCCTTATCATTTGCCCAGGGCTCCGGAATGGCGATCATCACTGCCAGGGGCAGATCCATACCGCTCATCACCAGAAATTCCAGTGTGTTGTCCAGCATGGCAGAGTCGGAGCCTGTCTTATTGATGGCAGGCAGCACCTTATGCATATGTCCCTTCAGATATTCGGACTCCATATTCTCCTCCCGGGCAAGCATCTTGTCGGCATTGCCCCGGATGGTGTTGATCTCCCCGTTGTGCACCATGAGACGGTTGGGATGGGCTCTCTCCCAACTGGGATTGGTATTGGTGGAAAAACGGGAATGGACCATGGCAATGGCGGATTCATAGTCCTCACTCTGCAGATCCGCGAAAAAGGTCCTCAGCTGCCCCACCAGGAACATGCCCTTGTACACAATGGTACGGCTGGAGAAGGATACCACATAGGTATCATCGCTGGACTGCTCAAACAAGCGTCTCGCAATGTAAAGCTTACGGTCAAATTCCAGCCCTTTTTCCACATTGGCGGGCTTCTTCACAAATCCCTGCATGATACAGGGCATGCACTCCACCGCCTTATGCCCCAGCACATTGGGGAAAGTGGGAACCTCCCTCCAGCCCAGAAACTCCAGGCCCTCTTTCTCCACAATGATCTCGAACATTTTCCTGGCCTGGTTGCGGCGAAGCTCCTCCTGGGGGAAGAAGAACATACCGATGCCGTACTCTCTCTCCTTACCGATGGCAATCCCAAGGGGTTTACACACTCTGGCAAAGAATTTATGGGGGATCTGGGTCAGGATGCCCACGCCGTCGCCGGTCTTACCCTCCGCGTCCTTCCCTGCCCTGTGCTCCAGATTCTCCACGATCTTCAATGCATTCTCCACCGTGGCGCGGGTCTTACGTCCATTGATATTGACACAGGCTCCGATACCGCAATTATCGTGCTCAAATTCCTCCCGGTAAAGGGGCGCCTGAGGGACTTTCTTCTTAACATCAAACATTGCCGTCTGCTCCTTTCTGTTATCTGACTCTGCTCGTTCGCGCAAAAAGAAAGACGCAATGGGGCACTTTTGCGCCTCATTGCGTCTTCACTGGGAATACTATACAACATTTTTACTCATCTGTAAATAAAAACATTTTCTAAAATTGTCAGATACTCTGACAATTAAGCGCCTTAATCCAATTTTGCCAGACGTTTTGCTCCATAGATTTTCTAAGCACCCTTCCCAGCCAATCCTGGCAAGAGCAATTAATCCTTCTCATACCCGTTCCGCTTATATAGCACCAGAAATACCAGAATGCTGATCAGCAGTTCCCCGAACAG
>JAIEKC010000264.1:0-3937 GCA_029064505.1 Acetatifactor sp. | reverse complement strand
AGAATAACACATCATAATAAAGTGTTGAATTGTAAGAGAAAAGCGGAGATAAGCGGTTATGAAGAATAATGAAGTAAGTCGTTTGCCTTTCCCGACGATGAAACAAAAGGAATAATAAATCTCGGATCAATAGAAAAGTGTGAGCTGGAATGTTGAATTGTTGTGAAAATTCTATTTATAGTAAACGACTTTAATATCTTTACTTTGGCGAATTACGCTGATTGCTGTTGCAATTCCGCCTTTGAATCAAAGTAAGAATAATTATGACGTTTACTATAGATGCAGGTGTTAACGGAAATGCCAATGAGGGAAGAGTGGAAAATGGGTTGGAAGAAACTATTTGCAGCGCATATCCTGGAGAGAGGATATGATTATTATTGTGATAACGCAGTAGAAAATATGGATGTTACTGCGGACAGCATAAAAGCGGATGTGACCGGAACAGAAGATTATGAAGTGGAGATTTCTCTCAGGAATGGAGAGGTGTCAGATATGTACTGCTCCTGCCCTTATGCGGAAAACGGGAATTCTTGTAAGCATATGGCGGCAGTGTTATATGAATGGTCGGAAGCGGAATCAGAGGATGAGGATCCGGGATTATTCGGTAAACCTTCCAATATAGAAGAGTATCAGAAAAAAGTCACGGCCATTGAGAAGCTTGTCCAGGAGGCGGATATCGCTGTGGTAAGATCATATCTGGTATCTGTCTTGAATGAAAATGAAAAATTGCTGATTCGTTTTAAAGGCATAGTGGATAAGCAGGTAACAGAGGAAGATGTTGAAAGATATATAGCCCAGGTTGACAATATAGCTGAGCTATATTTGGGAAGAAATCGATTCATCAGTTATCGTGAGGCAGACGGGTTTATATCTGAATTAGAAGATATATTGGACGAGGATGTACAGCGCATGATGGATAATGCGGATTATATGAGTGCATTCGGGCTGATGAACCATATCTTTGCAGTAATAGGGAATGTGGATATGGATGATTCGGATGGCGGCACCGGAATGCTGGCTGACAGGATATACCAGTTTTGGCTGGAGCTTCTCACCAAGGTAGATGTGGATGAAAAGAAAGAGATGTTTTGCTGGTTCACGGAGCATTTGGATGGATCTATCATAGATTATCTGGAAGAATATATCGAACAGATCATCATGGAAGAATTCTCTGAACAGGAATATGAGCCCCTGAAAAAACAGTTCATTGAAGATATGATAAAGCGTTCGGATTTGAAGGATTCCGATTGGAGCAGGAGCTATCATACAGGGAAATGGGCGGTAAGATTTCTTGGGATCACCGAAAAGCAGGAGAATGCCCACGCGCAGATAGAAGAGTTCTGCAGAAAGTATTGGCATAATTCTGAGGTCAGAAAATACTATATTGATCATTGCCTGAAATACAGGGATTATCCTCAGGCCTTGAAGGCGCTGGACGAGAGCATTTCCATGGATAAATCATACAGAGGTCTGATAGCGGAGTATAGTAGAAAGAAAAAGGAGATCTATCTGTTACAGGGAGATAAAGATGCATACACAGAGCAGCTGTGGAAATTGGTATTGGAAGATGATGCGGGAAATCCGGAGGTATACAAAGAGCTAAAGAATCAATATACCTTGAAAGAATGGGAGTACAAAAGGGAAGAACTGTTTGAAAAGCTTCCTGGATATGCGAGTGTAGACCAGTTGTATAAAGAAGAAAAGCTGTATGACAGGCTGCTTGATCTTGTGATGCAAAGTTCAGGGCTGTTTCTTCTGCAACAGTATGAAGATGATCTGAAGAAAATTTATCCGGAACAGCTGCTGCAAAAGTATAGGACGGAAGTCAATAATATGGCAGCATATGCAGGTGACAGGAAGAAGTATCAGCAGCTTGTGGGTCTCTTGCGCAAAATGAAGAAAATAAGGGGCGGCTCCGAAGCAGTGAAAGAGATCGTGGCAGAGTGGGAAACCAAATACAGAAACAGGCCTGCGATGATGGATGAATTGGGGCGGTTAGTACAGAGTAAAGAGAACGGGAAGGGCAAATGATGGTTGCTAAAATAAGGGAGGATGGCGTCCAGATGTCTCGAAATTATTTCAGGGTGACCGGGGAACTGTCACCCTGAAACTTTAATGCCGGCAGGATCAAGGAGAAAATCATAAATATTAAGGGTCAGGATTCCATATTCGTCATATTGGGGCGGAATAATGTCTTTTGTTATAATGATTTTCTTAAAAGAATCGTCAATTTTACGAAAAGGTCTTATTTCCTGGAGCCTTTTTGATTCATCGGGTATAGAAAGTGCAGACTGGATGTAGTATCTTGCGGAGGCAAGATTGCACACAAAATCAACCTCCAGCTGTTTGCGGGTTACTTTTCCGGATTTATCCTTTTCTGCTGTCGGAACAACACCCACATCCACATTGTAGCCGCGCAGACGGAGTTCATTATAGATTGCATTTTCCATTAAATGAGTCTGTTCGTATTGGCGGAAGTTAATACGGGCATTTCGGAGCCCCAGATCGGAAAAATAGTATTTTTTCGGAGTTTCGATATACGTTTTCCCTTTAATGTCATATCGCATGGCAGATTCGATCAGGAAGGAATCTTCAAAATAAGCAAGATATTTTCTGACTGTATTTGCGGTGATTCTGGATTTTTTTACTGTTCTGAAAGTGTTTTTCAGCTTTTCAGGATTCGTCAGGGAGCCCACCGACGAAGAAAGTATATTGAGTAAATCTTCTAATTCTCCCTGATTTCGAACATTATTTCTCTTATATATGTCACGGACATAGATTTCGTTGAACAGGTTTTCAAGAGCGGCAGCCTTTTCATTTATTCCGTCACGGAGAGCTACCAGCGGAATTCCGCCATAAAGCATATATTCAGACAGTCCTTCGTATTTGTCGCCTTTATAAACGGACATAAATTCAGAGAAAGACAGTGGATACATATGGATTTCATCGCCGCGTCCTGCAAATTCTGTAATGATATCTTTGGATAAAAATTTTGCATTGCTGCCGGTTACATAAACGTCCATATTTTCTCTGCGGAGATAGCCATTCAGTACCGATTCAAAACAGTCCAGCATTTGAACCTCATCCAATAAAAGGTAATACATATCTTTATCGGTCATTTTTGAGCGTATATATGCCATGAATTTTTCCGGATCAACCCGTCTTTTTTCTTTTTCGATTTTTATCAGACTCTCGCCTATGAGATAAAGGTCGTCAGCAGAATCAAATGCAAAGCGTATGATGTGGCTCTCATCCACATCGTTTTCTACAAGATAGTGATAAAAGATAGTATTCAGTAAATAAGATTTGCCGCATCTGCGTATACCGGTTATAACCTTTACCAGACCGTTGCCCTTTCTGCTGATCAGTTTGTTCAGATAAAAATCTCGTTTGATCTCCATATAAAAGGCTCCTTTTAAAATGATTTTTGCAACTAAATGCGCTTTTCCTTCTTGGATTCTATCATGATCAGGATAAAAAATCAACGTCCTTTTCGCAATTATGTACCCGTTAAAAATATGTTATGATTACACGGACAAACGGTATTGGTGGAGGGGAAAGTATGAATAAATCTATAATTGTTATGGGCGAATATCCACAAAATTGTGGATTGGAAAAAGAACCGATTGAATGGATTGTACTGAAAGAAGAGGAACACCGTTGTCTCCGAAGAACACCCAGGACTATATATTTCTATTGAGCCCCGATGAAGCAGAAGAATACTTTGAATTTAAAGAACGCGGGGCAGCTGCAACTGCTTATGCGCGGGAACAAGGCGCATGGTTTTTGGAGGATGATTGCGATGATAAAAATAACGGTGGCTGGATGCCGCGCTATTATGGCGTAGAAGATGACGAGGGAGGAGAAGAAGGAAAATACGACTTTATTACCGTTGTAAATTTTGACGGGTATATTGAATATGGCGCAGATGATGTAA
>JAIEKC010000263.1:0-5714 GCA_029064505.1 Acetatifactor sp. | reverse complement strand
AGGATCTGGTAATGGAGGCTTTTTCCGACAGACAGTCCCCGGAACTGATCGAAAAGCTGTGGCGCTACGGAAGATACTGTTTCTCTGCGGAAGCAATCCGGAGGCGAATCCATTTCCTCTCTATGGGCTCTGGGGAGGCGGCTATCAGTTACAGTGGTGCCACAATATGGCCAATGAAAATCTGCAGATGATTTACTGGCACAGTCTGTGCGGTAATCTGATCGATTACAATCAGGCGGTTTTCCGGTATATGAATGACAGGATTCCTGCTTTTAAAAAGAATGCCCGACAGATATTCGGGATTGACGGGATCTATATGACGGCGGGAACCACACCGGGGGTATCCTCGCCGACACAGGTGGTTCCGGTCATTATCAACTGGGTAGGGGCGGCAGGCTGGATCGCGCAGCATTATTATCAGTATTTCCTGTATACCAGGGATATGGAATATGCACGCAGTGTTCTGCTTCCCTATATGGATGGCGTGGCTGCCTTTTATGAAGGATTTGTGCAGTTTACCGCGGAGGAAGGGGGCGGGGAAAGGATCCGGTTCTATCCCAGTGTCTCCCCGGAGAATACGCCGCAGAATTTCATGCCGCCGGAGGGGATACAGATGGCGCATCCCATGCCTACCACTATCAATTCCACCATTGATCTGTCCATAGTAAAGGAATTTTTTACAAATATGCTTGCCCTCAGTGAATTTATGGAAAAGGACTGCTTTCCGCAGGAGAGGATTGACAGATGGAAAAGGATACTGCATTCCATACCGGAATTTAAGGTCAACAGGGAAGGGGCGATCAGGGAATGGCAGGAGGATATTTTTGAAGACCGGTATGATCACAGGCATTTGTCCCATATTTATCCGGTATTTCCGGGGCATGAGCTGTATCCGGAGAAGGACGGAAAAAGGACGGAGGCATATGAAAAGGCTGTCAATCTGCGCAGGATAGATGCTCAGACCGGATGGTCCATGGCCCATATGGCGACGATCCATGCCCGCCTGCGCAATGGCGATGCGGCCATGGAATGTCTCGACAATATGGCAAAAAGCTCTCTGCTGCATAATTTCTTTACCCTGCACAATGACTGGAGAGGAATGAACATTTCCCTGACCATGGATCCTGCGCCGGTGCAGCTGGATGCCATCATGGGGTATGTGAATGCGGTTCAGGAGATGCTTCTGTATGCGGCTCACGGGTATATTGCGCTGCTGCCCGCACTGGAGGAAAGATTCTTTACCGGGGAGGTGAAGAATTTCCGGTACAGCGACGGACTGATCCACATGAAGTGGAATGTGGGGAAAGGGGAATTTGTCTGTGAGATCGTTCCCGTCAGACCTCACGGGGTACAGGTGGTTCTGCCTGATTTCGTGGAACAGGTGAAATGGGAAGGAGTCGGTGAGGGAGATGTCATCGGACTGCGGAAGAAGGTATGGGAGTTGAGGCTTGTGGAGAAAACAGTGCGGCTGGAGCGGGTTTGACAGGAAGGTACAGCGGAAAGTATGTCCATGCCGGATCAGCCTCTTTTTCGGAACTGCAGCGGAGTAATGCCTGCATACAATTTAGACATCTGTACAAAATGAGCGCTGTCGTTGAAGCCAACGGCGGCGCTTGATCTGTTCCATGCTCAGAGAGCTGTGCAGGCAGCAGGAAATTTGCCTGTTGACGGGTTACCGGAGCGGACGGCAAGTAACAGTTCAGACAGGCCACTTAATTGTAACTCCAAAAATTCCATACAAATTTTATTTTCCATCCACTTCCTATGTAAATAAGGACGTAAGCTATATATAACAGACTTGCGCCCTGATCTGCTTACTATTTAGCTGCCTGCTGCTTGTTCTTTGATCTCGTCAATATCTGTAAGATTTACGCCTAAAGAAGTTAATACTGCTTTTAAGGATTTATAATCCTTTTTTAAACCCTCATATGTTTCTGTAGCGTTTTCTTTTTTAGCATTTTTCATATGAGCTTGCACTTTTTGGAAATCATTTACTGCTCTTTCAATAATTTCACCGTCGCTTGGCATAGGTTCACTTCCAGACCAGACTATGAAAAAGTTGTTATCTTGTTGTGCTTAGTATACTATAATCCGGGGGCAAAACATGCTACGGAGTCCATTGACAAAGGGAAAGTATGGAAATATATTTATAAGAAGGGAGTTGTAGTTAAACAGAAGTTCTCCCAAACTGGAAATGGAGGAGGTCATAAAATTGAAACAACGAATTCTGTCAGCTGCCCTGGCGCTGTGCCTGTTCTTTTCTTACCGGACAGTGGCGCTTGCCTGGGAGGAAGGTCTTTCGCCCCAGGAAGACATTCTTACAGAAGAATCTACATCCGAACTGAGTACCCGTGACAGTGCGTTCCCTACCCCGGCGGAGGCCTATGAGGCCATGATTGCATTGAAGGATCAGGAGGGGTATCAGGAGGGAACGACCTGGACCAACGATACACCTTATCCGGACGCGGCAGGAGGATATTATCAGTGGAAGGGCGGAACTCTTGACGGAGTGAACATCGTCGCCGCAGGCTGTGTCGCCTTCGCTTTTACACTCAGCGATGCGGCATTTGGCAGTCTGCCGGCAAGGATGTATGAGGAAGGAGCCTTTGCCTTTGAGGATATCAAAGCGGGAGATATCCTGCGGGTAAACGGCGATAGCCATACGGTGATCGTACTCAGCGTGAGTGACGCGGGCGTGACCGTTGCCGAAGGAAATTACAATAGTACCGTCCATTGGGGACGGGCAATACCCAGGGACGAGGTAATGAATACTGCCAGCCATTATATCACCCGCTACCCGGAGGGATATGTTCCGCCGGATGATCCCACGGCCAACGAGATCGTTGACAGCGGGTCTCTTGACGGCGGGCTTGCCTGGCAGTTGACCGGGGCGGGGACGCTGACTATCTCAGGCAGCGGAGCCATGCCGGATTTTGGCAGTGCCGGAGAGCAGCCGTGGAACGCATACGGCAGCCGGATCCGGAAGGTGGTTATCGAAGATGGCGTTACCGGTATCGGGTCCTGTGCCTTTTGGGACTGTGCGATTTTCAGTGCGGAGATCTCTTCCAGTGTGACAGTGATCGGAAACAGCGCTTTCCGCGGATCTTCGCTCCTTTCCGTGACCATTCCTTTCGGCGTGAAGACCATCGGAGACAGCGCTTTCCGTGAGTGTCCCAGCCTGATTTCGGTGACCGTTTCCGAAGGAGTGGAAACCATCAGCCAGAATGCTTTCAGGAGCTGCGCAGCTCTCGACTCCATAACTCTGCCGGCCAGTATCGGAGAGGTTGGGGACGGCGCATTTTTTCAATGTCAGGCAATGAAAAGCGCGACGTTTGCCGCCGGCAGTAAACAGGTAAAGCTGGGCGATAATCTGTTTACGCAATGCTACGAGCTGGCGGGCGTAACACTGCCCCGGAGCATAGACCGCATTGGCGAGGGGATGTTCCAGAACTGCCTTAAGCTTACCGGAATTGAGATTCCCCAGGGCGCACAGAGCATAGGAGGGTCGGCATTTGCTTCCTGCTCGAGCCTGACTGCCATGGTGATTCCGGACAGTGTGACATCCATAGGAATAGCGGCATTTGGAGCCTGTCCTCTGTTGACGGATATATATTTTACCGGTACCGAAGCGCAGTGGAACAGCATAAGTAAAATAGGCGATACGGCATCGGAAGTGTCAAAGATGACGATACATTACGAATATCAGCCTGACTCGACCACGCCATCGGAACCTGAAACGCCGCCCGGGCAGACATCTGCCCCGGAGACAGGGATTCCCTTTATCGACGGCGGATCCGGTCAGGAAGGCTGGGACGCGATCCGGGAAGAGGCTGCCAACGCTTCGGAAGGGGAGATCAGGGTAAATATGAATGGCGCATGTGTTGTGCCCGGAGATGTGATCGACAGCGTGAAGGGACAGGATGTTACGGTTTCCTTTGATATGGGAAACGGGATCGTCTGGTCTGTAAACGGCAGGAATGTTACGGCGGATCATGCGGGGGATGTGGATCTTTCCGTGCAGGTGGGAATATCAGCCATCCCGCAGGATCTTGTGAACAATGTGGCGGTGGGCCGCCAGGCGACACAGCTTGGCCTTGCTCACAATGGTGATTTCGGATACAGCGCCGTACTCAAGATCGACGTAGGGGCAGCCAATGCGGGATGTTATGCAAACCTCTACCATTATAATGAAAGCGCCGGCAGGCTTGATTATGTGACGGCAGATCAAATAGACGGAAACGGGATTGCGGAACTGACATTTACACATGCCTCGGATTATGTCATTGTCATTGAGGGTGATGATGAGGAGGATGACTCCCATGAGACGCCCTCCGAAGGTGACGGCGGATCGGCATCCGGTGACAGCGGTTCACGAGGGGCAGGAGTGCGGTCTCCGAAGACCGGTGAAGGATTCCGGGATGAAGGATTGCCGTATGAAGGAAACGGTACGGGCATTTTATGGCTGCTGTTGACCGGAGCTGTGGGAATGGCCGCGGCCTTGAAACGCAGACACCAATGAGGGCACAGGTACGCTTTGCCCATGGCTTCGCCGGGACATTCCGGGCACTGTGTGAGTGCCGGACATCTGTCCCGGCGATCATTAATTTGTAACAGTGCAGACAGGTCATTGAGCTGTCCGCATTAAATCAGATGAAAGGAAATAGTCGTTCGGTCACTTTACAGGTATCAAATCAAAGCGGGACGGCTGTTTCCTCTTTTTCCTGCTTCTAACACTTTCATATACGCACTAGAGCGTGTTTGAAAAATCATTCCCCCGGTCTGCACGCCCCACTTCGCGGCCTGCTGCGCCCCGATTTGGTCACCGTAGCCCCACTACGCCTCCCAAATTGGGTCTTGCATCCCACAAAGTGTGACGCACACCCCAGGGAAAGCATTTTTCAAACACACTCTGGAAATGTGACAGTTCAGTGATTCATCTGAACTGCTGCGTGGAAATATGGAAAAACCATTTCCTAAAAGTAGCATAAATGGCAGGAACCGCATGATCACGGAGTTCTGTAGGAATATGGACAGTTGAAAAAACATTGAAACAGACAAGATTTAAGGATTCTTTAATAATTAGCATACTATAATAAAGCCACAACGAAAACACGGTAAAGCCGGCAGGTCCGGTCGCATATGGAATGCTCTTACGGACATTCTCTAATTTTCAGAGCTTGCGGGCGTTTATTGTGAGATAGCCTCCCGGAATCTTCCCGCAAAATCAGGCACAAGGAGATTCCGAGAGTCTGTTGGATGCGAAAGGAGTGGTGAAATGTATATACGGATCCTGAGAAAAGATCTGAAGCGCAAGAAGACAATGAACATCATCATGTTGATCTTCATTATCCTTGCGGCAACATTTGTTGCAAGCAGCGTCAACAATATGATCACGGTGGTGACGGCGCTGGATGACTATTTTGAGTTGGCGGAGGTGCCGGATTACTGGTATGCCACGCCCTATGAGAGCGAGGCCGAACGCTTTGCGGAGTTTGCGGCGGATAACGGCTATGAACTGAAAACGGCGGAGTTGATCCAGATCGATCCCCAAAATATTTCCGTAAGCGGAAAAACCTTTGATTACGGCAATTCTGTGTCGGTTGCAACGCCTTACGGCACGAAGGTCTTTGATGAGAATGAGCAGGAGATCCTGCACGTTAACGACGGAGAGATCTATGTCACAAATGAAATCTTCCGGTCCGAAGAAAACGATT
>JAIEKC010000262.1:0-2829 GCA_029064505.1 Acetatifactor sp. | reverse complement strand
AGTAACCGAATGGATTGCTTCTCAAGCCGCATTTATTCAAGCTTTATTCGGAAATATCTGCCGGGAAAGTTGAGTTATTTATTATTTTCATCTTATATCCTGCCTCCTCATATTCAATTTCATTCCGATCCATCAAATTTCCGGATTCGTTCCGGCCGATCTATACTCTTGGAAACTGTGCAGAAATATATCTATTTTTTCACATGAACTCCCCCACACATTGCTCGTGGATCATTTGACGGACTGCGTGCAAAAGAACTCCTCTTAAAGGCAGGTCTGAAACAGGACCACCCGATCTATCGGCCGAAACCCCTTGAACAGGGGCTCCTGCCATTTACTGGAACCTGCCTTAACGACACCGGTACATCCTTACGTTAATCTTGGAGCAACCGGCGCTTGACAGACTACCGCTGTGATGGCATGAACAGCGGGTGCTGGTACACCCCTATCCCTTATGATCTCAAAATTTATATGTGGCAAAGGTCGGTTGCCGCAGATATGACAGCTGCTGCCAGATCAGAAGTAAAAGCTGTTTACAGCTATGGCAGTGTTGACCTTACATTGCCGGAAGGATATCCCGAACCGGGATTTTCACCGCGGAAGTTTGTCACCGTGGGAAACATGGATGAAAGTATTAGCTTTCTGATGACCTTTTGCAGATGCGAATGAGCGACAGCCGAAAGTTCAAAGACCTTTCTTTTCTGGAAAAAGCACCTCATCTGCAGGAGCTTGAATTAAGAAATCTGCCGGAGCTTTCCGTCGTCCCTTCTCCACAAACCCTATGACATAATACTCATGAAAATGGCTCGGAAACGGCTGTACGATCCCTTCAAAGCGGCATGCCTCGATCCTTGGGTATCCGCCTGCTCTTCCGATAAGGTTCCAGACAGGCATGGATCGTAAAACACATGAAAAAGGACTGTATAAAACAATCCCTTTCCCCTTGTCTGAGATTCCGATAGCATATTCCAGATCAGCCCCACTGTGTTTATTAACATCCTCCTGGCTGTTTCCAGGATTCCCGGAGGGTATCTGACTAATACTTTCCGCAGCACGGAGATCGTGCCTCCTGTGACGCTGATGCATTGCTTCCCTCCAGCTTTCCCTCACACCGTAGGCTCCCTTTCCTTCCGCCTCGTCATAAAACTGCATGATCGCATTACTTCCATAAGTGTGCCCTGCGGCTCCTGCGAATACGGACCAATAGGCATAGCGCCTCACATCCCATTCCTCCCAGTAAGGATTTCTGGAATTGTGCAGCCCCTGCGGGATCCCCTCATAGGAAGGCTCTCCGTCCAGTGTGGGCTTCATCCGTTCATAACCGTGATCCCGTTCCACGTATCTCCAACTGTCCTCTCCGAAAAAGTCCTCTTTCTCCGCATTGTCATCCCACTCGCCCAGAGACGCCTGGTCATAGCATCTGTGGCCTGACTGGAACAGATTGAAGTCCAGCCACTGGTCCTCATGAAACCACAGGGAGGATGAGGTTCTTCCGAAGGGGTGATATGTTATCAGTCTCTCCGGATCATATTTCTTTAATATCCCGGCCTCCTTCCTGAATACCTCCGCGCCGGCATCCCAACGGACATCACCGCCCAGGATCCAGATAATATTGGGATATTTTTGAAAACGGCTGCCCAGGAATTCCGCATAGCCTTCTATATTCCGCTGATCCAAAACTCTGTCCTTTACCAGCGACCCCCATGCAGGCAATACTCCCAGATACATACCAAGATCCTGTGCATGAGCAACTGCCTTATCCACAAACTCCCACTATTCTCTTTCTCGCACATTCTTAATGCCAGGCGCCAGGGAACATCCGCTTGTGGAACTATTGGGCAAGGTGTGCACCAGAACAGTCTGGATCACATTATACCCCTTTTCCTTCCGGTTCCTGAGATAAATTTTCACATCCTCTTCCTCCAGCTTCTGGAGCAACAGCCATGCGGTATCGCCCAGCCAGAAGAATGGTTTTTCCCCTTCCATAAAATATTTCCCGTTTTCACTGACACGTAATGGCCCTCTGTCCCAGATATTCATTATAGTCCTCCTGTCTCTCCATTTCCTTTGCCGAAGCAGATCCGTTTGATCCCTCATACTGTAAATATCATAACAAAAATGAACAGATATGTAATCAGTTTTTTTGACAAGCGCCTTTACCGGCAGACGCTGCGGCAAAGCGCTCTATCGGCGCCGCCGCTGTAAAGTTCTTTGATCAGTCTGCCGATATAACATTCAGATCCGGATATTGACAGGATTGACAGGATCCATGACATCTGCGTGCTGTTCCATTGAAAACACACTCTAGGGAGGGATATGATATGATGATGGATATGAGACAGCTTATAGCTTCCATGGAAGATACATTAAAGCTCCAAAACCGCGCCCGCGCTCAGAGAAGAGCCGATGAGGCCGAGCGGGACAAAAAGGAATTTCAGGAAAAACTGATGCGCGCTGCCGCAAACAAAATGGAGCTTGAAGAACTGGCCTCAAAGATCAAAGGCTCAGACGACGCCGTCCAGAGGGATCAGTTGATCAGCTTAATGACGCCTGTTTCAGGTCCTTTTTAGGTTTCCGATACGGTGCCGCCTGCCTGCACGAAGAACTAATGACAAATTGTAACAGTTCAGCCATGCCATTCATAAGTTGCCGGATTTTCCATTTTTACCAAAAAGCCATCGTTATTACCGGCAACGTATTTCTGCATGGCTGAACTGTTACAATTAATTCAGGCGGTTCCAGCCACTCATCTCTCTCCAGCCCCGCCCGGATCGGTAACCAGACTGTCGATCCTTCCCGCTCTCTCCGTATGATAGTCATATATCTCCT
>JAIEKC010000261.1:0-5707 GCA_029064505.1 Acetatifactor sp. | reverse complement strand
CACCGCCTCCGTCCGTCAGGACAGACACCTTTGTCACAGAAATTTTTTCCGGAGAAAGCGCAAAGAAATCGCGATAGAACAGTGCACCCAAGAACACATCCTTAAAGCTCAGGTTCTTTTCAAGATAATATTCCAGGCGCCTCTCCGTATTGATTTTTCCAGGCAGATCGGTACCATAGGAGGAATCTACCGCAAAGATATTGTACTGATAAAACAATTCCCTGTGATACTCCGCCAGAACACTCTGCAGGCTGATCTCCGCAGCGATCGCTGTCTCCAGCCTCGCACCATTTCTGCGCACTCCTTCGATCAACGTCAGGCACAGTGCCAGAATAAGCGTGATGCAGAGCGCCAGATAAATCGTAAGATATGCATTTTCTCCTTTTGCATTTCCCTTCTTTTTCAAATCTTGTTGGTCTCCTTGGTAATTTTGTCAAAAATATTGTTTACCAGATCCGTGATCCTGTCCTTAAAAATGATAACCAGCCCCACCAGTACCACAATGATCAAAATGATCTCCACAGTTCCCATTCCGTCTTCTTCCCGAAGCAGATCCCTTAAATTTTTTAAGTTTTTCATAGCAATCCTCCTGTACTTTCATAAAATGTTTTTAAGTTACTTTTCACTCTTTCGTGTGAAGCCTGGAAATTCTCAGCAGGTGTACTCTGACCGCCCGGAAATTCCCTTGCACACTTTTACATGGACGAAAACGCCGGTATCATGATCATGACCATAACCACCAGAAGCATAAGCACCATAGGCACCAGGAGCTTTGTCCCCGCTTCCTCGCCCAACCGCTTACAGTTCTGTAAGCGCTCTTCCCCAGCCCTGTCCGCTTCTGCCCGCAGCCGCTCCAACAGGGCGCTGTTTCCCTTTTTCAGGTTTTGAGTGAGCAATGTGCTCAACCGGACATATTCCTGCAAACCTGTTCTTTTCCCAAAGTGTTCGTAAGCAGATGCCTCCGATACACCGGAACGCAGTTCGCGACAGGCATAAAGCATTTCTTCATATGCGGGACGCAAATCCTTCTCACCCTTCTTCTGTTCATAATCACCGGCTATTTTCTGAAATGCACCGCGGGTAGTCATCCCTGCCCCTATGTAGAGCACCAGTTTATGCACAATATCGGGATAATCTTTCTGCATCCGCTTTTTTCTCTGTTCCTGCTGTTTGTGCAGATCCTGATCTGACATCACATATACCGACACTGCTGTCATTATTGTCAGTATACACAAAATTATGCTATGATCCTCTACTTCCTGCTGCCAGCTTACCGCTTTTCCCTGCCACTCGTCAGGCAGATTCCACACCTCCTCCCCACGGCTGTCATATTCCGATTGCAGCAACATATTTTCCAGGTCCGCATATGTCTGTTCCCCGGCGGTCATAGCTGCCGGCACTACCTCTATCGCCAATTCCTTTTCTCCGGTGATTTCCCCATAAGCCATTCTGACCGTCATCTCCACGGAAATCCTTTCTTCTGTGGGATAAACCCTGCCCGTACTGCCCACCACAGCGGGCCTGCTGCTCTCCCACTCCAGCGCAAAAGGATAATCCCCATAGCTTTCCTCCAATACCAGATCATACGAAACTCTGTCCAGGGCATCATTTTCACCCAGAATATACTCTGGCAGCCGACTCCAAAATTCTTCGAACAAGTCCCGGACCTCGCCTTCCGTCAGCAGCACCGGGGCTACTTCAACCTGAAAACTGTTGCCGTCTCCCTCCACATCATCTGTCCTTAACCGAACCTTTACACTGCCTTCCCTGTAATCTCCTCTGGAAATCCTCCCTTCTTCATCCAGAAGAATACCGCTTTGACTGTTGTACCTTACAAGCATGCCGAACAAGGTTCCAATAAATATCACCATAAGAGAAATGCTCATCTTATGGACATAGTATTTTGTTTTCAGCCCTTCCTTTCTCTCTCCGGGGTGGAGACTGTACAGATCCCTTTCCACCTGTCTCGAGGAAAAGAGGGGAAATCCGCGAATACATATCCTTTTATAGACATAAAGCGCCATTTTGTAAAAAGGGATAAGGAGGCGGCTCACCTCCTGTTCCACAACTTCTCTGCGGGACAAGCCTCCAAGCACAAGATAAAAGATCACAATCATTCCGCCTATTACATACATTTCCCACACCTCCTACCCCATTTCCAGACGGATTTTTCCCATGATCCGCTCACCCAGAAAATACGCCAGAAGGTACATGCCAAGACATCCTGTCATCAATGCCGCCCCCTGCCAGTTATGGTAGAGAACATCAAAATATCCGCGATTGGTGAAACCGATATACAAAAGAATCCCAAAGGGCATCCCTTTCATGATATTCTGTTCCATTTGTTTTCCGCTGAGCATGACAGCTATTTCCTGCTGCAATTCGATCTTCTGTCCGATCATGGCAGCGGAGCCTCTGATAATTTCCGGCATGCTTCCTCCATTCCTCTTTGCCAGAATAAATATCTGCGCAAATTCTCTGATCTCGAGACAGGCGCTTCGGTCAGCCAGATCTGCCAACAGTTCTTCCAGAACAATATTGATGTCAAGTCCCCTCCGGATATAATCCAATTCTCCGCAGATCAGCGCTTCCTCCCCATACAAAAGCACCATATCCTGCCTGCATTCACGAAAAGCATTTTCCACCGAATATCCTGCCTGCAAAGAGGCCGATACCGATAAAATGCATTCTTTAAATTGTACCGTCAATTCCTTTTTCGTCTCCTCTACCTTCTTTTGACGAAGAGAGTAAAAGAAGATCATTCCTATGACGGACATCGGCAATACCGCGATCACACTCCGGTAGAAGAATACGGCAAAAAACACGGTCACTGCCGCTGCAAGCAGAATGGATGCTGCCAATTCTCCGCTTTTCCAGCTGTATCTGCTATAGTCCCGCTGCTTTAAGTTTGTTTTCACGAAGCAATCCCCCCTTTTTCCGCAGCTTACCCACTATATTCCCGCGGCTGTCCTCTCCCGCCTCCTCAAAAAGGAAAAGCGGGTTTAATTTAATATCGCCGTTTTCGCATCCCACAACTTCCGTAATCTCCAGAATGCGTCTGGATTTATCACGAAGCCGCCCCAGATGTACGATGATGTCCACACCGGAAGCAATCTGCTGCCGGATCGCCATCAGCGGAATATCCATCCCCATTAGCACCATGTTTTCCAGTCTCGCCAGCATGTCCTTACCGCTGTTGGCATGCCCGGTGGACATGCTTCCGTCATGCCCCGTATTCAGGCATTGCAGCATATCTATCGCCTCCGCTCCCCGCACTTCGCCCACGATGATCCGATCAGGCCTCATACGCAGAGAGGATCGGATCAGTTCCCGTATGGTGATCTCACGGCAGCCCTCCACGTTGCTGTTCCGGGTCTCCAGACGAACCAGATTAGGCAGTCCCTGCAGCTGTAGCTCCGCACTGTCTTCTATTGTGATCACTCTTTCTTCCGGTGGGATATAATGGGAAAGGACATTCAAGAATGTGGTCTTACCGCTTCCGGTTCCTCCACTGATAAAGATATTGTACTTCGCCCTGACCAGGCGTTCCAGAAATTCCGCCGCCTCCGACGAGATGGAGTCTGTCTGCAGCAGACGTTCCATGGTAACAGGCTTATCCGGAAATCTCCGTATCGTCACAATGGGACCGTTCAGGGCAACGGGATTCATCACGATATTGACTCTGGAGCCGTTGGGAAGTCTTGCATCCACAATAGGCGAGGCTTCATTGACTACCCTGTTGCAGCCTGCCACGATCTGCTGGATCACATCCTGCAGCTTCTCTACTGATTCAAAACCGATATCCAGTTCTCGCAGCCTTCCCTCCTTCTCAATGAAAATATGATCCATTCCATTGATCATGATCTCCGTCACCGAACTGTCCTCCACGAAAATCTGCAAGATATCCAGCCTTCTCAGGGAATCGAAGAGTTCCTTCTTCAACCGTCTGCGCATTTCTACGGGATAGAGCGCCAGGTCCTCCTGGCTGAGCAGGATCTCGTCTATGGTTTCCTCCACTTCCTCGTCCGAATAATCCTTGACATAGTCCATTCTCTCCCGCACCTTCTGCCGCATCAACTTTTTCAGTTCCGTGTAATCCACTCTGATATCCTCCTCGTGTTTTATTTATACAGAAAACCATTCCCACCCTGCACCGATATGCTGCCCTGCCGATTCCGCCAGTCCGCAGCACTGCCGGGTAGTGTGCTCCGGCTGTCACAATGTCCTGATCAATTCTTTCACCATATCCGCCAGATCCCCTCTGGTATACTGTTCCAGTTCCTCCGGTAATTTTCGGATATGAGAGAGACTGACACGCTTCGTCTTGTCCAGCAGGTCCTCATATTCATACAGAGACAGCACCTGCTCATATTGCAGCAGCTTGCCGCGTGCGATACGGTCCTCCCGGGTCATAGTAAAAATATGACTGCACATCCGCAGAATATCGAACAGCCCCTGCATGCTCTCCGACAGGTCCAGGATCACATACTCATATTCCCCCAGCTCCTCTATCTTCTGCAGCAGACTCAGCCATTCCGCCGTGGTCACCGTCAGCAGGTTCTGACCGGATTTCATAGGAGGAATATAATCCAGATTCCCCCTGCGCCGAAGCATGGTCTGCATACGCAGCCGGAACTTGTCCTGTTCCGCATTCAGAAAATACAGCAGATCCGCCAGGTCAAAGGTCTGCGCATCAGGAAGCAGTTCCGCGAGCCCCGCATAATGCTCAAAATTCAGATACAGCGTCCGATGCTCCTGTGCCAGCAGCTGACTCATGGTCAACGCAAAAGAAGTCTGCATACAGCGCCTCACAGGAGAATAATTGCCGATAAAAACGATATTGCTGTTCTTTCGAAGCCTGGGAAGCTGTATATCCGCGATCTCCATATAGACTGCCAGCAGATACCTGAGCACTTCCTCTGCCTGCTGATACTTATCCACACAGGGAATATCCTTCCAGCGCAGTACTCCGCTTTCATTCAGCACTACCGTCCTGTCCGGCTGCAGTTTCTGTAATTCCTCCGTGTATGCCGATTCCGATACCACCAGCATCGACACCGGACAATACTGTTCCCCCGCCAGCAGTTCTTCCACACTGGTGTACGTATGGAGCTCCCATGGCAAATCTTTATGCCTTTTTAGAAATTCCGTCATCAGCCATGCATACTCTTCTTCCGTATCACACAGCGCCATTACTTTTCCGTCCGATTCTTTCACGTTCAGTAAACACCTCCCAAATACAGTAATATACTCAACAGGACAGGTCCGGACAGACAGATTCCTACAGCCTGCTTTTCCCTCTCGTTTTCCAGATAAAGGCGCCAGCTCCCGCTCCTTGCCACATCCGTCAGATACGCAAACAAATATTGCATGCGCTCCCGCATATTACTTTCCTTCCACATTTTAAAAAGAGAAATCATTGCCGAAATCAGCAAAGAAACAAATAAGAACATCAGAATCCTGGATATCGGAAGATAACCGGCCGTCACACCAAGCAATTTCACATCTCCCGCACCGATGGATCCGATCTTAAAGAACGGGTACAGCAGGCACATAATAAATACCGCCTCCCCGAAGTAGGAAAGAGCTCCGTTCACACTGCTCTCCCAAAACCGCCATCCCACACCGATGACCGCCATAAACGCTATGAGAAAGTTTGGAATCCTCTTCCGCCGGTAATCATAGCCACAGGCAGCCGCCAGCAAGA
>JAIEKC010000260.1:0-1887 GCA_029064505.1 Acetatifactor sp. | reverse complement strand
GAATAGGACTCGCCATCTGCATGACCATTGTCACCGCACATCATGGCACATTGACCGGCAGAAACCACAAACAGGGAGCGGAATTTGTATTCACACTTCCCAAAGCGAAAGAGGAGACTTTCTCTTAAACATTAATATAGAAAGGGGATTTACCACAATGAACACCAAGATCAACATTCTACTCATCGAAGACGACAAAAGCATCTGCTCCTATATCACCACCTCTCTGAGTGGGAACGGATATCGTGTCATCACGGCGCTCTCCGGAAAAGAGGGCGTAAGCCTTGCCGCATCCTTCTGTCCCGATGTGATCCTGCTGGATCTGGGACTGCCCGATATCGACGGCTGCGATGTCCTCAGACAACTGCGCAGCTGGAGCAGCATCTCCGTCATCGTCATCTCCGCCCGCACCAAAGAACAGGACAAGGTAACGGCTCTGGATCTGGGAGCGGACGATTACATCACCAAGCCTTTCGGTCCCGCGGAGCTGATGGCACGAATCCGCACCTCCCTTCGACACAGCCGTACCGCCGCGCCGGACAAAGTTTACAGGGCCGCCGGTCTGGAGATCTACTTTGAAAGAAGAATGATCTACATGAACGGAGCGGAAATTCATCTGACCCAGATCGAATATCAGCTGCTGTCTCTGCTGGCGGAAAACTCCGGGCGGGTCCTGACCTACAAATTCATCATGAACACCATATGGGGCCCTTATATGGACAGCAACAACCAGATTCTCCGCGTAAACATGGCAAATATCCGCCGTAAGATAGAAAAGAATCCTGCCCAGCCGCAATACGTTTTCACCGAGATCGGCATCGGCTACCGCATGAGAGAAAATGAAAGCGCCTGACCTTAAAGTCCGGACGCTTTCCATCCCATTTTTATGATATTTCAGATTGTAAGGAACTGTTCGGAAATTACTTGTGACAAGGACGCCGTATGAATGTTCGGCTGCAAAGCAGAAAATCCCGGGCACAGCAGACTATGTCAGGATTTTCCGATGCCCCAGACGGACATTTGGACAAGTCATTGTCATGAGTAATTTATGAACAGTTATCTGATTACTCCGAAACGGATTTCACTATATCCCACATCTCATCAACGGTAATATATCCGGAAAAATCAATTCTCATTCCGTCCCCGTAGTAAAGCGTGAAACAGATCTGTCCGTCCAGAGGCTCCGGGATCAGCTCCTTTCGAAATTCCCCCGCAAGATACTCATTGAGTCCGTCTTCCCTCTCTATATCCTCCCCGGTCTTCACTTCACCCAATGTCATATTCAGCGAGAGAATATGTTCCCCCTCACTCCACTTATAGATCACATTGTTCCATGAATCAGGCAACGGACTCCTCCTCGCGGAAAGCGGTACATATCCCGCAGGCAGAGCCGCCGGTACATAACCTGCAAAGGGATACAGGGCAATCGCCTCTTCCCAGGGAATCAGTTCTCTGGAATCCGTGAGCTCACCTTCCCTTCGCAATATTTCCTCCATTTTTTCCGCCATGTCATCCGTTTCACTGCCGCCGTTCCCTGTATGGGAACCGAGCTCTTCACCTGAGGATGACATATTGCCTGCCGTGTCCGACGCCATTGACTGTGCGCTTTGTACAGATTCCTGCTGTGCCTCCGGTATCGCCGCTTCCACGGCGGCTGTCGGGGAAGGCATCGCTGCCGGGAGTCCATTCGCTTCCATTTCCGGGGTTACTCCGTCTACCGCTGTTCCGTCGGCTGCCGTCATATCATTCCCGGTCATTCCGCCGTCGGATCCGCCGCTTCCGTTATCCGCCGTCAGGATCGATTCCGTCCTGTCAGCCCACCGTGCGGGAGATTGGTTCGCTCCGGAAGCGCCCGATCCGCAGGACCCCGTGACAAACCGATATCCG
>JAIEKC010000026.1:0-3421 GCA_029064505.1 Acetatifactor sp. | reverse complement strand
AGGTGATCCCGATCTCCCCGAACAATTCCATGGTCTTATTTGCCAGTCTGCCCTTGCCCAGTGCAAAGGTCAGATATCTGTCCTCACTCATTTTCCCCGATCTCCTTTCCGCGCAACCAACACATTTTGCTCCGTCTCCGTACAGAGCATTTCTGAAAAATCCTGCGATCATTGTATTTAACAGCTCTGTTTTCCAGTGCCGTATTCTCGATGCCGGACATATGATCCATCAGCGCAGAATAAACTGCATATGGCGGCTTATTCCATGCATCTTTGTCGGAAGAATCACTTTCCGCCCCGCTCATTCCTGCTCAGGATCACGGCGATATTCTCATTGCGGAGTCTCCTGGCTTCCGCCAGCTTCTCTTCATAATCCGTCTCATCATAACAGATCACCCGCGCCTCATCTTCCAGAGGAATCTCAACTCTCTGTCTGGAAAGCGCCTCCATGATACTGTCGATCACCACACAGAAGCCCACAGCGGGAGCTTCCTTGCCGAACTGCTTCAGCAGGCGGTCATATCTGCCTCCCTTGACCACCGCCTCTCCCACCCCGTAGGTATATGCCTTGTAAATGACACCCGTGTAATAATTGTATTTGCTCAGCATACCAAGGTCAAAGGAGATATACTGAGCCACACCGTAAGCCTTAAGCACTTCATGTAGTTTCTCAAGCCTCTCAACAGCCGCCTGAGAACGGGCATTGTTTACCATCTCTCTGGCTTCGGTGAGGGAACACATATTGCCGAACATATCCGCCACTTTAAGCAGCTTTCCCTGGTAAGGATCCGCCACCTTTCTCTCTGCCAGCAGCTCCTGGGCCGCAAAATAATTTTTCCCGGAGATGCAGTCCCTCAGGTCATACTCGGTATCCTCGTCCAGACCTGCCTCTTCACAAAGGCCCTTAAAGTATTCCACCTCGCCGATACTGACCTGGAACCGCTTCAGACCTGCATTCAGGAGCGCTTCCACCACCAGGCTGATCATCTCTCCGTCCGCCTCCACGGAAGGCTCGTTGATCAGCTCCGCTCCCATCTGGGTCACTTCCTTTAACTTTCCCTGCAGATTGGAGGTATTGTTGAAGGTATTTCCCATATAACTGAATCTCAGGGGCACCTGTTCCTCACAGAAATATTTGGCCGCACAGCGGGCGATGGAGGGGGTAAAATCAGGGCGCAGCACAAGAGTATTATTCTCCTTGTCAAAGAACTTGTATAGTTCCTTGCTGGGCGTTGTCCCCACCTCCCTGGAAAACACATCAAAAAATTCAAAGGCGGGAGTCTGAATGTCCTTATATCCATAGAGATGCAGCTTCTCATGGATCTTCTTTTCCACGTAGAGCTTCCGCTCATATTCTTTTCCATAAATATCCCTTACTCCCTCGGGAGTATGTAATAATCTCTTGCTCATGCTTACACTCCTTTGCGCGCTTTGGCACGCATACCTGTCAATATTTGAAAGTTTTGGTACACCGGGCTCCGTCCGACTTCGCCAGAGCCATGCTCTTATCGCTGCACTCGTCTGATACGCTTTGATAGCGTTTTACAATTAACTACTCTTAATAAATGCGGATTTTTCAGCATTTCAGGCATAATATGGTACAATGAAACAGTGACTGCATAAATATTGTTTCAAAGCCCGCGTGCCCTCACAAAGGCGCCAAGGAATTCACTCCCTGTCCTCAAGATCCCTCTGCAGCATATCCAGATAGGGGACTAAAATGCCGTGCTTCTTAGGCAGAATATAAGTGGGATTCAGTTCCTCGTAACGAAAGCTTTTCCTGCCGCCCTCCTTCGCCCGGTTCCAGAAGAAGAGCAGCATTTCCAGGGGCAGATAGTACATCACATCCTTGTGGGTATAATAGATCAGGAAAAAGGAGATCCCGCCCTGCTTCTCAAAGTTTGTCATGAATTTCACCTGATGTTCATGTATGTTCTGCAGGGCAAAGGTATCCGCAGCGCACTCCTTTGCGTCAAAGCACACGGGAATCCCCTGTACCGCTCCAATGTAGTCCACGGTACTCTTCTGCTCGAAGTAGGCAAGGGTGATCTGACGGTGTTCCTTATCGATCCTGATGGGGGTAATGGGGGTGGGGATCTTCTGGATCAGGGCAAGTCCCGCCTCCTCATATTTTTCATTTGTGCGGTTTATCATATCCTCCAGCGTGGAGCCGCGCAGCCCTCTGGAATTCCATGTTGCCATAATTTTCCTTAGCCCTTTCCTGCCCGGTATTCATTAATTCATTGCCTGTAGCGCCAAGTCAGTTGCTCTAACAAAGTCAACCATGTTGACTTGGCTCATTGCCCGCGGAATCAAGGCGCATTCTGTGACTGGTTCGCCAAATGATTGAATTTCCGTCTGGCGCATAGCCATCCGGACACCATTCCCACAACGAATCCGATGAAATGAACCGCTATCGTCCCAATACCCGGCAGACACCCAATGAGCACATATAAAATAAGATAGTTCCTTTGTCCTTTGTTTATCCGGGAAACCTTTTTTTCTAGATCTGCTCCGGCAGAAACCGCATACATCCCAGGAGCAGTCCCCTGACGCTTCCGCCACCGACAATCATATTCAGGATCCATGCCGGAATGTTTCCGACAGCAATAATCGACGTGATCATTTCCAGTCTGTCCATTCGCTTCTCCATTTTTCCTCCCAGATTCCGTTGAACCATATTACAGGAACTACAGTTCCAACGATGCTTTTATGGTCAAAAACAGTTCCGGCTCCGGCGCTGTGAACGTCCGTCTGCTGAGAACGACGCCCACCCCCGAAGTTATCTCGGGAAATACCACATGACAGGCGTGCAGCAGCTGATGGTTCAAGCCGAATTTCCGTTTCATGCGGCGGTTCACCGCATCCTCTCCATACTTAAAGTCACCGATCAGGGGATGTCCCATGCTCGCCAGGTGCGCGCGGATCTGATGGGGCTTTCCGGTGATCAGTTCAACTTTCAGATACGTGTAACCACTTCGGACGCCAAGAGGGACATATTCAGTCTCAATGTAATCCGAAACTGCATCCTGTTCCCGGAACACCCGCTTTCGGAATGCTTTGTCACATTCGGGCACCTGTCGTCGGAGCATTCTTTCCTGTCCGAATCCCGGATTATTTTCCGGATCTCTTTTTCCCTGTCCTGAGACAGATACCTTATTGGTTCTCCTGTCCTTATATAGATATCCCTGAATCCGTGCCGCATCCCTTAACTCGCCCACGCAGACGGTATGATAGAATTTCCGAACGCTTCTCTCCCGGATACACTGACTCAGAAACTGTAGCCCCGCCAGTGTCTT
This sequence comes from Acetatifactor sp., assembly GCA_029064505.1. Classification (GTDB taxonomy): domain Bacteria; phylum Bacillota; class Clostridia; order Lachnospirales; family Lachnospiraceae; genus Acetatifactor. Next base: position 122 of record JAIEKC010000026.1, on the reverse strand, counting down.
TCCGCATAATACAAGCCCGCTGGTATTGCGGTCAAGGCGGTTGCAGACAGAAGGATGAAAAGTGTGGAGTTCCGCCGCCAGACCGGAATCTTTCTGCAGCAGATAACCGATCATCCATTCAT
>JAIEKC010000259.1:0-2554 GCA_029064505.1 Acetatifactor sp. | reverse complement strand
ATTAATATATTGTATGAAAATAAATTTCTACTGTAACCTTTTTGGGAAATATTTTCACTAACCTATGTAAAGGTCCTGAGATGATGGGATTTTTGAAGGAAAATTGTATAACGCATGTTTTTGTGAATTGCAATAATTAACGTAAAAACAACATGTTATTTGACAGAAAGCGGCTGAAATATACCATTTTAATGCATTTGAGACGCTTCCTTTGTTTCGGTAAAGGAACAAAAGATATCTCGTTTTTCCCGCAGAATGCTTATCATAAATCACACCCTTTTCAGAACAGGGTATCTGTTGGAAAAGGACAAAAAAATCTTGAATTACGGATAAAAAGTGGTAGAATGGTACTAGTACTACAATTTGACGATGGAGAAGAAAGCATGACAGCGAGAATGAAGAGCAAATTGTTAATAGGGTTATTGCAATTTTGGGTCGTTTTTTTCTGCTTCGGTATCTGTGCAAATGCATCGCAGATCGCTCATGACGGGGGACGTGTGCTTTTCATCAGCTCTTATTCGTATGCCTGGAATACCGTGCAAATACAGATTGATGGAATCCTGAATGGTTTGGGAGATAATACGGTTCTTGATTTTGAATTTATGAATACAAAGCGGTTGGATACGGACGAATCCAGACAGCTTTTTTACGACAGGCTGGAGTATATGTTTTCCATGCTGGAGCCCTATGATGTCATTATTCTGGGGGATGACGCGGCGTTACAGTTCGCCCTGGAGCACAGGGATACGTTATTTAAGGATATTCCCTTAGTGTTTGAGGGGATCAATGATGAGGAACTGGCAATGAGAGCGATGAAAGATCCGCTGATAACAGGTGTGATGGAAAAGCTGTCATTGGAGAGAAATATCGACCTGGGACTGTTGCTCATTCCGAATGCGAAAAAGGTAGTGGCTGTTCTGGATAACAGTGTGACCGGTGAGGCGGAACGGAAGAGGTTTTACAGCTATGAGGATATGTATCCCAATCTCGAATTCACGGAGATCAACACCTCCATTCTCACTACGGCTCAGGTGCGTCAGGCTGTCTATGCCGTTTCTACGGACAGCATTCTGATCTATACTACCATGGCGGAGGATCTCAGCGGTAAGAAATATTCGGATAAAGAAGCGATCGAACTGCTTTCCGGTGTTGCCAGAGTACCCGTCTTCCGAATGGTGGAAGGCGGTGTGGGTGAAGGACTTCTGGGTGGAAATGTTGTTTCCATGTACAAGTCCGGTGAGCTTGCCGCACAGGCTGCCATGGAGATCATGGGCGGAAAGAGTGTCAGCGAGATTGCGCTGATGGAAAGTCCCAACATATATCATGTTGACGCGGATATCATGGCGAAATATGAGATCGATCTGGACGTGCTTCCTCCGGAAACCGAGATTCTGAACAGGCCTACCACATTTATAGAGAGAAATAAGGAAGCACTGGTTCCCGGACTGATTCTGATCGGGATACTGATCCTGATCATGCTGTGGTTTGTCTTTGACAACCAGAGGCGCAGAAAGCTGATGAAGGAGCTTGAAGAAGCGCGCAGGATCATGGAATCCGCTTCCCAGCATGACTTCCTGACAGGGATACCCAACCGGAACAAGTTCATGAGTGACCTCAGCGATCTGATTCTGGCGAAGAGGCCCTGCACGGTTATGATGATGGATATTGACGACTTTAAGAAGATAAATGATACCAGAGGGCATACGGCGGGAGATGAGGCATTGCAGCAGGTGGCAAACAGACTGAAAGAGATGGCTTCCCAGATCCTGACGCCGTATCGTTTTGCCGGTGACGAATTTATAGTCATTCTCCAGAGTAATCAGAACAAGATTGTGGAAAAGGCGGCTTACCAAATGCGCCAGATCTTTTCAAAGCCTTTTATCCTGTGTGGAGAGAAGGCGAAGGTCTGCGGCAGTATTGGTATCGCTTCATACCCGAAGGATACGGAGGATCTGGAGCAGCTGATCGTCTGTGCGGACGATGCAATGTATCAGGTTAAGAAGAGCGGTAAGAACGACTTTGCTTTTTATAAAAGAAAAGAAGGCAGCGAATGATAGGAAGGTGTGAGGAGGTCAGCAGCAAAAGGCCTCCTTTTTTTCGGGAACGGGATTTCGGATAACGGATAAGAGGTTCATATGGCGGCAAAGAAATATTATGCGGTAAAAAAAGGAAAAGTGACAGGTATATTTCAAACCTGGGACGAGTGCCGAAGTGCGGTGGAAGGCTATTCAGGGGCTCAGTACAAGGGCTTTTCGACTTTGAAGGAGGCAGAGGAGTACCTGGGAGGCGTTTGTTCCGGTCAGGCTGCGACGGGAAAGGAGGAGATTCTTTCAGGCGGGCATGTTCAGGGAAGGGGGAAATCTCCTTTAAAACAGGCCGGGGCTGAGGAGGTCGGATCATCCTGCCTCCAAAAGGTCCGTCAGAAGAGAGAGATGTCACGGGGAAGCGGGACAGATGAGATTCCGGACGAGGGGGAGCTGGTTGCCTATGTGGATGGCGGTTACGCTGCTCATATCAGGGAATATGCGGTTGGCTGTGTGTTTCTTCTGCCGGG
>JAIEKC010000258.1:0-5233 GCA_029064505.1 Acetatifactor sp. | reverse complement strand
CGGCCCGGACAGTACGCGAAGATGTGGGAGGCGCAGGCTCAGTGGTATGATGGGAGTTAGTGTGAGAAGAACTTCTAAAGTCGTCCTCCCACATTTGCAAAATATGTCGAAAAAAGTACAAACCGTACCATGTTGGTAGAATCAGGAAATGTTGTCATATATAATGAGTTCATCAGTGCAGACAAGTATTCTGCAAGGGAAGAAAAGACGACGGAGCATAGATTATGACAACAGAAAAGCGAATGGGCAGACTAAATTTATCTCAGAAAGAAATTGTAATGGCGGAGCGGATCTGTCCGGGCAGCGCGAGAAGTACAATTTCCTTAAAGCTCTATCTGCCGGAGCATACGCCGGAGGCAGTGAAGGAGGCGGTAGATACAGTTCTGGACAATGCGGATGTTTTTGCAGCGTCTCTGTGCAGGGAAGAGGGCGGATGTATGCTTTCTTATGGTCAGGAAAAGATTTCCGAATGCAGTATAGAGAAAGAGTGTTCGGCCGATTGGGTGGAAGGATATATGGACATTTCTGACAGGCTTCCCATGGACACGGCATACCATTTGTATCGGGCGCATGTGTTTCCGCTATCCGACGGCGGAGTCCTTCTGTATACACGGTTTCATCACATTATCCTGGACAGTTGCAGTATGGGGCTGTTTGTGCAGAGAGTATTGGATGTACTGACAGGGAAAGGAATTGTCCGATCCGTATTTGATACCACAAATATTACGGAGCCGGCAGATGACGCAGAGGATGATCTCGTTTCCGGTGAGATTTCTGATGGAAAAGAGTTTTGGAAGTCCTATTTCGCGGATGCGGAATTTGAGACGGCTGTCCACCACAGGAAAGCGGACGGGGAGAAGTTCAGCAGTTACAGGGTCAGTGTGCCGAAAGAGATAATGAGTGGTGTGGAAGCATATGGGGAAAAAGAGAATATTTCAATTCCCTGTCTTTTTGCGGCGGCTTATGTATTTTATCTTGCTCAGGCCACGAACAAAAAGGACGCCGTGTTTCTGATGCTGTGTATGAACCGGGAAGTGGAACAGGCGGATACCATGGGGTGTTATACATTGTTTGTGCCGGTCAGAGTACGGGTGGATGCGGAGGATACCTTTCCAGAGCTGTGCCGGAAGGTGAAGGTAGCGGCGGGAGAAGCGTCGTCACACAGGGAATGCGGTTACACCAGTATCCTTGAGGCTTTGTGCGAAGAAGAGATTGTCAGAGAGTCAATTTCCGAGTTTGTATTTCAGTTTTGTGATTTTTCCTTTCAGGCGGATTTTCCTTACCGTGTGAGGTTCAGTATGGCGGGATATATGTCGAATCATCTGACCTTCAGTCTGTTCCGCAATGAGGCGGGAGGACTGGATCTACAGTTCGATTATCAGGAAGGTATTTATACAAAGAAAGGGATTAGAAACCTCTTTGAAGCCGTTATCACAATCCTGCTGGGGGGCTTGCGGCTTGACATGGCGCATTCCTTCGAGGAATGTGATTTTGCTTCTATGACATAGGAGACATTCCCATTAAAGTTATATTTTTGTGAGGGTAAGATCAGCGAACCGGTTCCCAGGCTGGACTTCCAGGGGGCTGGGGCAGGTCCGGCGATGGGAACGGCTGTGGGGAGCTTGCTCACCAGCAGCCGTTTTCATCATCGGACATATGCGGCGACAGCCGCAAAGCGAGGAAAACCGCAGGCTTTTCGAGCTGTACAGGCTATTCATTGGGGGCTTTTAGTGGAATCACCATGTTCCATGTTTCCGTTGCGTCCATAAAATTGTTGTGACCGTCAGAAGTCGCGAAAAAGGCATGAGTGGCAACACCCCCTTCAAAAAGCAGAAAAGGACGTTCCAGACTTCCCATCTGTTCCGTAATCCCGTCATCCCACAGAATATTTCTGGAATAAGCCAGTTCTCCCATGTGCAAAAACCAGTCGGAGCCATTGGGGGAGGAAGCGTGGATTCCGCCAAAAAGCTCTCCGCATACATTCCCGTTCATATCTTTTGCAATCATTTCATAGCCGTCCGCAGTTCTCCAGATAAAAGGATCTTCCAGATGGACTTTTTGATCAGCAAACAGAGGATCATGGGATACAGAGTGAAAGGGGCGGCTGAAATGAGGACTCTTTGCGACTCCAAACATCATATCTGTATGCAGCTGTCCAGTGTATGGAGGCTGTTTATATCCCCGGGATTTATAAACAAGCAGCACTGAGCCGTCTGGGTTATAGCAGGGAGCCGGATTGGAGACCAGGTAATTATCAAAGCAGGCAGGCCGGGTATTCAGGATTGGAGTATCCTTTCGCTCCCAGGGGCCAAAGATGCTTTTGGAAACAGCCATTCCGATACGTTTATGACTTCTGGCAGTCTGTACCCGGATATCCTCCGGAGGAAGGGGTTCCTTTGGCCCGGGCGGTTCAAAAGGATAGGTGGTGCCCATATAATAGAGAACATAAGTATCTTCCCATTTGGTAATAATGGGATTATGCGTAGAGCAGCCATCCCAGTATGCAGGCCCTCTGGCAGGAAGAACTACTTCCTCAAATTGATAAGGGCCGCAGGGATCCGGGGAGACTGCCCGCACGATCTCGCATTGGAACATCCAGCCGGGATGCATGGGAAGTGTTTTGGGCCATCTGGAAGCAAAAAGATGATAGCGATCATCTTCCCCTTTTATGGCTGAACCGCACCATACCCAGTAACCTTCCATTCGAAATCCCCCGTTGCGGGGAGCAGGGAGCATCCGTTCCCTTAAAAATAATTGATCCGTTGACATAATAATTACCTCTTTTGCTTTATTTCTGTCTTACCTGTTGAGGGTAAGCATACCACAAAAGCAGAGGGATTACAATGGACATATAACAGAAATATGAAGTTGCTGTTTTGGGGAAAGTGTAGTATCATAGGCTCTGTGGAAGCGCGGGGAGAACGTATCTGTAATCTTTACTGTGAAATGAGATCAGAATGCGGGTGATCTGGAAAGAGACATTGGAAAGATGAAGCTGGCAATCGTGGAGGATGAAGCTGTTCATGGTAAGTTGTTGGAACAGTATATCGAAGAATGGGGAAAACAGAATAATGTTCCGGTCAGCGTAAAGACATATGTCAATGCGGAGAGCTTTCTCTTTGAATGGGAGGACATGCCCTGTGATGCCGTGTTTGCGGATATCCAGATGCCCGGTATGGACGGTATGGAGATGGTGAGGAAGCTGCGGGAAAAGGATGCGAAGATTCCTGTGGTCTTTACAACGGGAATTACAGATTATATGCAGGAGGGGTATGAGGTGGAAGCCCTGAATTATCTGGTAAAGCCTCTTTCCGCGGAGAAAGTGTCCGCCTGTCTGGATAAGGTCCTTCAGCGGCATGAAGTCACAGAATATCTGATGGCGGAAACTTTGGACGGCATGAGAAAACTGCCTGTGGAAGAGATTGATTACTGTGAAGCCGCGGGGCATAATACGAAACTCGGGCTGACGGGCGGAGAGAGGCTTTTCGTGCAGAGCAGCCTGTCAATGCTGGAAGCGGAGCTTGCGGATAAGGGATTTGTGAAATGCCACAGGTCTTACCTGTGTAATGTGGCCAATCTGAACCGCATCACCCCGGATACTCTGATCTTTGATGACGGAACAGGTATCCCTGTCAGCAGACGGCTTTACCGGGAGGTAAACAGGGCCTTTATAGGCAGGTTCAGTAAGAGGATGTGAGTTGTATCAGGAACGTTCTGTTGCTTTCCGTTAAGTGGCCGAGCCGTGTGCATCCGGGATCATTCAGTGAAAAACACAGGTTTGGGGAATGGAACGTGTGCGAAATGCACAGAGGGAATGGACATGTTTTGGTATATGATCGGAGGAGGCGTTTTACTTGCCGTGGCGGTTCCGGTTATCCGGTATTATCTGATACATTTGGTGGACAAACGTATCGGTCAGTACCAGAGTGACCTTATGGAGAAGCATTGTGAGGAAGTAGAGAATATGTACCGCCGGACCAGAGGCTGGCGGCATGATTATCATAATCATATCCAGACCATGAAAGCATATCTTTCCATGGGAGAGCTTGAAAAGCTGGAACAGTATCTGGGAGAGCTGGATACGGACCTTACCACAGTGGATACCGTGATCAAGACCGGAAATGTGATGATCGATGCGGTGCTTAACAGTAAGATATCCCTGGCGAAAGCCAGGAATATAGAGGTGGATGCCAAAGCTATCGTACCAGAGAAGCTTCCGGTGCCGGAGGTGGACTTTTCTCTGCTGATCGGGAATCTGATGGATAATGCCATGGAAGCCTGCATGAAGATCGAGGACGAGGCAAAGCGGTTCATCCGCATATATATCGATATTTTAAAAGGACAGCTCTATATTTACATCATCAATTCCACGGAAGGAAGGGTGAGAGGGAAGGTTGCCGCGGCCGGGAACAGGGTCCGGTATCTGTCCGGTAAGGGCGGCCGCTCACACGGATTCGGCCTGATGCGCGTGGACAGGGTTGTGGAGCGCAATAAAGGTTATATTGACAGGCAGGATGAGGAAAATGTTTTCGCGACGGAGATCATGCTGCCGTTTTCGCGCGGATAGACAGGAGAAACTTAATTTGGATTTATGGGAGTGCGGATAGGAAGGTTTGCTGACTGGATTGTCAGAGCAGTTGTATTTACGACCAGGTTTGTGACTCTGTTTTTATTTACGAAATATTTTATTTAAGAAATTTGTTCCATGTTTTTAGACAAAATAGTCTCTCGGAATCTCTTTGTGCCTGATTTTGCGAGAAGATTTTTTGTAAGTTGTGCACAAATTTATGTCAGATACACAAAGTGTATCTTGGACGTGGAACGTACGTTGACTAAATTTGTGTGCAACTGACGGAAAATCGGCCGCAAAGGCAGGTGCAAGGGAGATTCCGAGAAGCTATCAAACAGTTATGGAGGGAGAATACGTTTGCCGCTCGTGCACGAATAGAACCGTTCGTGCATTTTTTTATGGGAACAAGGGAAATGTGTTATGCTATAACCGGAGATTGCAAATGGAACAGCAAAATTGCAATCACTAAGATAGAGTGGGGGAGACAGTTATATGAAAGCAGTAAACACAGAAAAGGAAACCGCTTCTTCCTGTGAAAGGAACTATTCCATACTACAGAACATAGCATATTATTTTCGATTTTACAAAAAGACTATGCCTGTATTCCTGTGGATCGCATTGGCGGAGATCCTTTTCGGGGCAGTGGCGCCGTATATCAGGATC
>JAIEKC010000257.1:0-4998 GCA_029064505.1 Acetatifactor sp. | reverse complement strand
CTAAAAACCGGTGTACAAGAGATAAGGTGAGAGAACGTGGCTGCCGGGGAAGGCGGAAGCGGATAAAACAGGAAGGATATGGACTTGGAATGAAATTTGATATGCATTGTCATACGAAGGAGGGATCTTTGGACGGTAAGGTGCCTGTGGAAGATTTTATACAGGCGTTGTCAGACAGAGGCTATGACGGAATGCTGGTCAGCGACCACAATTCTTATAACGGCTACAGGGCATGGAAGAAAAGTGTGAATGCCGGGTGGTCCCGGGATTTCGTGGTCTTAAAGGGAATAGAGTACGATACCATCGATGCGGGGCACATTCTGGTCATCATGCCGGAGGGCGTAAAATTAAAGATATTGGAACTGCGGGGACTTCCCGTCAATTTCCTGATCGAGATCGTGCATAAGCATGGAGGGATCCTGGGACCGGCGCATCCCTGTGGAGAGAAGTATTTAAGTATCACCAATACCAGACAGTTCCGCAACCGTCTCGCGGTGATGGACAGGTTCGACTTTCTGGAGGGCTTCAACGCCTGTGAGAGCCGGGAGAGCAATGCCAGGGCCATGGAGATTGCGGCGGAGCATGGGCTTCCCATCTTCGGCGGCAGTGACGCCCACAGGAGAGACTGTGTGGGCCTGGGGTATACGGAGTTCAAAGGAGATATCAGCTGCGAGTCGGATCTGATACGGCTGGTGAAGAATAAGGGCATGGAGTGCTGTGCCTGCGGCGGAGAGTATTACGGGGGCACCACCAAGGAGAAGATCGGAAAAGCCAACAATATACTGGTGCAGTCCTTTTGGCTCTATAATCGTCTCGGGAGCATGCTTCGTCACCGGAAAAGGCTGATCGAATTAAAGAAATTATATATCAGGATCAAGTAAGGAACAAAGTCTGAAATGTTACATTAAATTGATTAATATTACAAAATTTTTGCATTTTTAAATATTGTTATATTGAAATTCATAAAATCTTAAGACACAAGCCCCATATACTGTGCTATAATACTCAATATGCAATGGCAGATATTGCATATTGAGTATTTTTTGTGAGCGGGCGGCGAGAGACCCCCATGCATGCCTGTTCGCACAGGAAAGGGATTACAGCAGCGGTAAGTGCCATAAGTCCGGTGTGGCGGGTGGTGGAAAAAACAGTGGTTCTGCCTCTGTCTTATCTGCTGTGGAAAGAAGGAGAGTATGAAAAGCAGTAAATGGAAAAAGACAATGGCAGCCGCTCTTGTGTCTGTCATGGCTCTGTCTGCGACTGCCTGCGGCGGTTCACAGGGAGAGGATAAGCCGGGGACTCAGGACAGCGGTTCCGGAAACGGAGCGGAGGCAAAGGAATTTGTTTATGTGCCGGAGTTTCAGGAAATGAACGGGGAGAATATATCCTACTACAATATGAAATATGTGGGGGATTCGCTCTACTATGAGAGTTATTCCTATAACGAGGCAACGGGTGAGTCCGGCAATGACATTGTGAAGTATTCGCTGGCAGACGGATCGTCTTCCACCCTGTCTCTTGATCTGGAGGAAAATGTAAGCTTCAGTGAGTTCGCGATAGCGTCTGACGGCAGTCTTTATGCGGTATGCTACGATTATTCCGGAGAACCGGGACCGGAGGGATATGTGGAACCGAAGTTTATGCTGTGCAAATTCGGTACGGACGGGGCAACGGTATTTTCCAAAGACCTGGCGGAAGTGTTGGATCAGGATACGGGGAATACGCATATCCAGAATATGGCTCTGGACAGTGAGGACAGGGTATATCTTTCCGTTGACAGCAAGATATTCATTCTGGATGCGGAAGGAAATCCCCAGGGAGCCGTGGAAACCAATTCAAACTGGATCAGCGGCATGGGCTGCGGCAGAGACGGCAAAGTGTATTTCAGCTATTATGATGATACTTCCCAATACGGCAGTTATGTGCTGGCGGCGATCGATCCGGATAAAAAGACTGTGGGAGAGACCTATAAGGACTTTCTCAGCGGCAATGGCAATGGCCTTTGCGCGGGAACAGAGTATGATTTCCTGATCGGCGACAGTACGTCGGTCTATGCCTACGATCTGAAGACCCAGAAGAGCGAGAAGCTCTTCGACTGGCTGGACAGCGATATCAACGGTTCCTACGCGAACTGCCTGGGACAGACCGGGGATGGAAAGATCCTGGCCGTGATAAACGACTGGGAGAGCAATGACAACAGTTTGGCGCTGCTGACTAAGACGAAGGCTTCCGAGGTGGCACAGAAAGAGACCATCGTCATCGGGGCCATGTACAGCGATTCCGATCTGCAGGCCGCGGCGGTGAGATTCAATAAGACCAATGACAAATACCGCATCAGCATTAAGACTTACCTGGATTACAACAGCCGTTCAGAGAATATGTGGACTGACGCTCTGACGAATCTGAATAACGATATCACCTCCAACAACTGCCCTGACATTATAGACCTGAGCGGACTTAACATACAGCAGCTGGTGGCAAAGGGTGTGTTCGAGGATCTGAATCCCTATCTGGAGAACAGCAGCAATTTCAGCAGGGATGATTTTTTGGACAGTGTTATGAACGCCTACAATTATGACGGCATACAGGTGAGCATTCCCAAGAACTTCCAGCTTCAGACCATAATGGGAAGGGCTTCTGAGCTTGGAGACAGGGATGGATGGACTATAGACGAGATGATCGCGTATGCGGACGCTCATCCCGACGCGCAGATCTTCGACTATTCTGACAAGAGCTCCATACTCAGCCTGTGTATGACATTTAATGAAAATGCATTCATAGACTGGAGCACGGGAGAATGTAAATTTGACACACCGGAGTTCAAGAGTCTCCTTGAATTCGTAAACCGTTTCCCTGACGAATGGCAGTATGAGGACGGTCAGGCATCCACTCCCACCAGAATACAGAACGGAGAGATCCTGTTGGAGAGATCTTACATCTCTGACTTTAATGAGATGCAGCTGTATATAGAGATGTTCGGCGGCGATGTGACCTGCATCGGTTATCCCACCACGGACGGAGGCTGCGGTACCGGAATGTCGGCGTCTCAGGCCTATGCCATTACTACCAAGTCTGGCCGGAAGGACGGGGCATGGGAGTTTATTGAGAGCTTCCTGATCCCGGAGGAAGAGAGTGAGGAAAATGGCGGAAGCAGTTTTGGCGGCTGGGGATTCCCCAACAATAAGAAACAGCTTCAGGCTATGGCGGAAGATGCTGTCAGGATAGAATATGTTACCGATGAAAACGGCGAGATCCTGAAAGATGAGAACGGAGATCCTGTTGTACAGAGCGTGGGCATGGGTATCGGATATGAGGACGGATGGTCCTATGATTACCGGATTCCAACCCAGGAAGAGGTGGACATCATTCTGGATCTGATCGATAAGGCCAGACCGATCTCCAACAGCGGCGGTAATGATGAGATACTGAATATCATTAATGAAGAGGCGGCCGCTTTCTTCCAGGGACAGAAAAGTGTGGATGAAGTGACCAATATCATCCAGAGCCGTATCAATATTTTCGTTAGTGAGAACAGTTGAGTATTTTGTAACTGTTCAGAAGTACGCAGTTTTTGAGGTTGGTTCTGAATAGTTACAGCATTTTAAGGAATTGAGGAAGCAGTGAAAACACGTACTAAGTTAAGCAGGAGAACGAAAAAGGTAAAGAGAAGCTCGGGGCTGTTCATAGCCCCCAGCTTTCTTGGCGTTCTTATGTTTTTTATCCTGCCTTTTATGGTAGTTATTTACTATTCCCTGATCGATAATCCGATCAGCGGGAATTTTGTGTTTTTTGAGAATTTTAAGAGTATTGTGGGGAATTCGGCATTCCGCAAGGCGGTACATAATACGGCTGTCTTTTCGGCGGTGGCGGTACCGCTGGCAGTTCTGCTGTCCCTGCTGATGGCCATTGTGCTGGAGGCGGAACTGCCCTTCAGAAGCCAGTTCAGGACTTTTCTCCTGAGCCCCATGATGGTGCCGGTGGCATCCATCGTATTGATCTGGCAGGTGTTGTTCCACTATAATGGTGCGGTCAACGATATGCTGGGGATTTTCGGTATGGATAAGATTGACTGGCTGAAATCGGAATATGCACAGGTGGTGGTGGTTATCCTCTTTTTGTGGAAGAATCTGGGATACAACATGATCCTGTTCATGGCGGCGTTGGCCAGCATTCCCAAGGATATCCTGGAGGTGGCGAATCTGGAGAGCGCGACGCCCCTGCAGACCTTTTTCTATATCAAGATCCGGTATCTGTCCTCCACACTGCTGTTTGTAACGATCATGTCACTGATCAATTCGTTCAAGGTATTCCGCGAGGTTTATCTGTTGACGGGAGATTATCCCTACGATACCATTTACATGCTGCAGCATTTTATGAATAATAAGTTCAAGTCACTGGATTATCAGACACTGTCGGCGGCGGCCATATTGATGGCGCTGGTGATGGTGGTGATCATCGGTATTCTGTTTGTGGCTGAAGACCGTTTCGGAAAGGATGTGGAAGGTTGAGCAGACAGAGTATGACAATGCAGAAGCAGGACAGAAGGAAGGGCAGGACAGGCGCGGCAAGGAAAAAGAAGATCGTCCGTGCCGCGAAGATCGCGTTGGCAACTATCGTTGCGGCATCTTTTGCGCTCCTGTTCCTGACCCCCATTATATTGACGATCACAAATTCCTTCATGGCCGCATCGGAGATATCATCCAATTACGGCTCCGTATTTGCCACCACGGAGACCGGGGGAAAGGTTTACATATCGGAGAAGGTCAATCTGAAATTTATTCCTGATATGGTGTCTTTCAGCCAGTATGCAACGGTACTTTTTAAAAGTCCTGATTATCTGCTGAAGTTTTGGAATTCCGTGATCCTGGTGGGCCCCATTGTGTTCTTCCAGCTGTTGGTGGCGTCCTTTGCCTCCTTCGGCTTTGCCAGATATGACGGGAAATTGCGGACGATCATCTTTTTTGCGTATATTATTCTGATGCTGATGCCTTATCAGGT
>JAIEKC010000256.1:0-5836 GCA_029064505.1 Acetatifactor sp. | reverse complement strand
CCTGAGACAGAGAGCGGCGGACGGATCCATACCTCCACGATTTCCGTGGCAGTGATGCCTGAAGTGGATGAAGACATTGACATTGTTATAGATGAGAAGGATATCCGGATCGATGTCATGCGTGCCTCTGGCAACGGTGGACAGTGTGTCAACACCACTGATTCCGCGGTGCGCCTGACCCATTATCCCACAGGTATCGTGGTCTACAGTCAGACGGAGAAGTCTCAGATACAGAACAAGGCCAAGGCTTTTGCCCTGCTCAAGGCAAAGCTCTATGATATCGAGCAGCAGCAGCGGCATGATGCGGAAGCGGAGATGCGGAGAAGCCAGATCGGTACGGGAGACCGTTCGGAGAAGATCCGTACCTATAATTTTCCTCAGGGCCGCGTCACTGACCACAGGATTGGTCTCACCATCTATAAGCTGGACAAGGTGATGAACGGCGATATCCAGGAGATCCTGGATGCCTGCATCGCAGCCGACCAGGCGGCTAAGCTGGTGAAGATGGGAGAAAACTAAAGTGCATGCCTCCTTTTGGCGGAATTTCTTATATAGAAAATTCCTTCAAAAGGAGGTTTTATATTGTGTGATCCTGAAATAATAAACCGGAAGGCAAAAAGCAAAAAATCTGTGGATACTTGCTTTTACAGGTGGAAAGAAAATGATATTTGTGGTAGAATAAATGCAGGGCATATAAATCATCATAAAGGGGGGTGGGTCTATGAGAGTGTTCGGTGATAAGTACAGGAAACTTCGCACTCTGTATCCTGACAGTACATGGTATGTGATCGATGGGCAGAAGCAGGGATATGTCTTTGACGAGTGGCGGGATATGTATGTGAAAGACTTTAAGGTAAACACTGCGGAAGTTGTGTTTAACGGAATATTGGATTCCCGGCCGATAAAGATCACATTGCAGCAGCTCTTTGATATAGGAGTAAAACATCCGCATTTCGGAGATGCTATCCGTGCGATCGCAATGAAATGTGCCTATACAGGCGAAAATCCGAGGGATGAATACGTGAAACTGATCGAAATGAATGCCTTGACCGGTACGAAGTGGCTGTTGGATTGTATCTGAGGGGGCGTGTACGAAAGAACAGAGACGGAACAAACTGCTGAGTGCATCAATCAAACAGGAGGAAAGTGTGTTGGACAAAAAGGCGATGTATAATCTGACCTATGGGCTGTTCATCCTGACAGCCAGGGAGGGACAGAAGGATAACGGATGTATTGTAAATACAGTGATACAGGTGACCACGGAACCTAACCGGATCACTGTTGCGGTAAACAAAAAGAATTACACTCACGATATGATCACAAGAACCGGAGAGTTCAATGTGTCCGTATTGACGGAGAATTCCAGATTTGACACCTATAAGCACTGGGGATTCCAGAGCGGAGCTGACACGGATAAACTGGAAGCTGTGGAATACCGGAGAGCGGACAACGGAATTATTTATATTGCAGATGAGTGCAACGCCTACATTTCCGCAAAGGTGGTTTCCGCTACGGATCTGGGGACGCATACGCTGTTCCTGGCCGATGTGACAGACTGCGCCGTGCTGTCGGAGGATAATTCTGTTACTTACAGCTATTATCAGAAAAATATCAAGTCCGCTCCGAAGGATCAGGAGAAGAAAAAGGGATTTATCTGTACGGTATGCGGCTACATTTATGAAGGTGATACGCTTCCGGAGGACTTTGTCTGCCCGTGGTGCAAGCATCCGGCCAGTGATTTTAAACCTTTGTAACAGACTCCGGAAATCTCAGCCGCAAAGACAGGTGCGGGGGAGGTTTCGAGAGGCAATTTATAAGCATAAAGAGCGGAAATATATTTAACCCCGCAGGATCAACACGTATTGTCTGTACCGCCGGGGCGGTATGACTCAAACAAAAGCAGAAGGAGATACTGCAATGAATAAATACGCAGGAACACAGACCGAGAAAAATCTGGAGGCGGCTTTTGCCGGTGAATCACAGGCAAGGAATAAGTATACCTATTTTGCCTCTGTGGCAAAGAAAGAGGGATACGAGCAGATATCCTCCCTGTTCTTAAAGACTGCCGACAATGAGAAAGAGCATGCGAAGATGTGGTTCAAGGAGTTGAACGGAATCGGTGATACCAAGGCCAACCTTGAGGCGGCAGCGGACGGTGAGAATTTTGAGTGGACTGATATGTACGAGGAGTTCGCCAGGACGGCGGAGCAGGAAGGTTTTTCTGAGCTGGCACAGAAGTTCAGGCTTGTGGGCGCCATTGAAAAGCATCATGAGGAGAGATACCGTGCCCTGCTGAAGAATATTGAGGCAGCGGCAGTGTTCGAGAAGAGCGAGGTGAAGGTCTGGGAGTGCCGCAACTGCGGACATATCGTTGTGGGAACCAAGGCGCCTGAGGTCTGCCCCACCTGCAATCATCCCCAGAGTTACTTTGAAGTAAGCGCGGAGAACTATTAAGCTTCAGTGATCAATATTGTGACGGAAAGAGTCCTGTCGGTTTCCGGCAGGACTTTTAGTCTGCTTTAATCTGCAACAGGCCTGCGACGGTTTCATGAATGCGGATGGGGCATAGTATATGGAAATACAATGCCGCTGTGCATATGGATCACCGGTGTTTCGGGTCATCCATATATCTGCGAAAGATGGGAAGGCATATTATATGATCCAGGCAGGATGCCTGAGGAGGTTTTGGAAGGTGAGAGATAACAGGTTGAGCCTGACGGAAAACGGATTCTGGTATGGCGGTGAGTTTAGAGAGCTGAATGAGAGAACTGTTCTGCTGGACGGGAGTCTGACGGAGGAGGCTGCCACCGGACGGCATGTGTATCGTGATATTTTGGAAGCATTTAGCGGGCCGGAGCTGACCGCGGATAACCCGGACCGGAATAAGGGGGGCCGGGAGCTGCCATGTACCGCTCCCGGACAGCCGGTGACTGTGTATATTGCGCCCAATGTCTATTGGATCGATGATCCCGCAGCGACGGACATCCTGCAGAAAAAGGAGGGATATTCTCTCCCATTTGGCATGTATGTCAATTGTGGAGCATTGAGGATCGTGGGATTGTCGGACAACCCTGAGGATGTGGTCATTGCAGGGAACAGGGGACAGTCCCATGCCTGCAACGGCAACTATACCATGTTCTGTTTTCAGGTGGAGGAACTGACGGTCTCCAATCTTACTCTGGGAAATTACTGTAGTGTGGATCTGGTGTATCCTTTGGACCCGAAGCGAAATCATCCCAAGCGGACAGAGACAGTCACCCAGGCGCAGCTGGCGATTCAGGAGGGGGATAAGCTCCACGCGAAAAACTGCAGATTTGTCAGCCGTCTGAATCTCAATCCTGTCTGCGGGGCGGAGAGGGCGCTGTACGAGAACTGCCATTTTGAGTGCACGGATGACGCCCTGAACGGAAATGCCGTGTATGTGGGATGTGATTTTGATTTTTACGGCGGACGGCCTGTGTTTCAGGCGAGAAGGACGGGTGATGTGTTTATAGACTGTCTTTTTCGCAGCCGGATCGGGAGCGATGCCGGGGAGAGTCATCAGTACATGACAAAAGAGGGCGGCCCGGTCACTCTGATCAATTGCCGGTACGAAAGCAGTGATGCTGTAAAGCCCGGTTGGACGAAGTATCCCGGAGCATCCCTGAAATGCTATCAGTATCAGGTCAGTCAGAACGGTCAGCCCGTGGTACTGGGCGGGGAAGCCGCGGCGGAGACAGTGCAGCTTCAGGGAAAGAAGGCTCTGGAAGCGTATCTTTTTGAGCTGGACGGAGAACGCCGCGCCAATGTGGGAAATTTGTTGGGCGGCAGTGACGGATGGGACCCTGCGGGGGTGCTGGATCAGGCAAAGATTGCGGGAAAGACAGGGATTCCCACATTGCTTACCATAGGGGCGGATAAGGATGCGGTGATATCCGGGGAAGCGGCGGTTACGCTCACGGCGTGTACCTTTTTGTTTTCCCATGAGACTTGTCAGGATCAGATAAGCTTTTTTGTCCGAGAGGAGGATGAAGAGTTTATACGTATACGGGAAAACGGTAATAATTTCTGCGTCGTGGAGGGCTGCAACCATGGTCCGGAAGCCAGGAAAGTGGTGGTTCATGCCTGTACGGAGAGTGGTCTGGAAGCAGCGGCGGAGGTGACGGTGGAGCCGTACTTATTGCAGGCTCCCGTACTGGAACTGATTCCATATATCAGAAAAGACGGAAAAGTACTGACACTGGAATACCGGTTATCCGTGGAAGACAGGACAGACGGGTCTGAGATCAGTTGGTACAGGTGCGACAGGGCGGATGGAGAAAACGCTGTTCTGTGCGGTGTGTCCAGGGGGGATCACCCTTTGCGGTCCTATCATTTGACGGAGGACGATGAAGGCAGGTATATGAAAGCGGTCATTCGGCCTAAGGTGAATGGAAGCCTGGCAGGGGAAGCTGTTTCAGTGATCAGGGAGGAGCCTGTGGGAGAGGATGATGTGGACAGAAATCATCTGTTCACGGATTTTTCCGGGATGCCTGACGAAGATCGGACAATGGTTCAAAGGGGCGTATGGACACCTGACTGTGCAAAACCGGCAGATATTGAGGTGGATTCCGCCTCCTTCGGGAGCTGGGCAATGAATGAGGGCATTCCGGCCTGGAAGTACGGCGTAACGGGTAACGGCAGTGTGGGCGCAGGCTTGTATCAGAACACTCAGGGAGCGAGGCTTCGCTATACTCCGGTGAAGGAGCACAGGGGCGGCATGAGCATGACAGTGAAAGCCGACCCTGCGAAGACAGCGGGACAGGGCTTTGGCAGCGCGGGGCAGTATATGGATCTGGGGATAAAATTTGACACGGCAAGATTGACAGGGTATGCTCTGAGAGTTATCCGCGTGAAAGAGGCTTCCGATGCGGTGGCGATGGCGCTGGTGGAATATCGGGATGGCAGGAGCCGTTATCTCACGGAACTGCAAAAGACTTCCTGTTTTCTCACGGATTGTATGATCCGTGTGAGCCTGGAGAGCGGGAAGCTTACGGCGGGGGCTGTCACAGGGACACCACAGCCGGTTCAAAAGGCGGAGAAAGGCTATGCTCAGAAGGTAGAACTGGAAGCAGAGGTGGAGGGTAACCCCTATGGAGGGGTCCTGGTCTGGCATACGGGAACACCCGGTACGGGAGGCTGGCAGAATACCACCATGCTTCACAGCATAGAGGTAGAATATGGAGATTAGAAGAGCGAACGAAGATTCTTTGAATGAAATATTGGAGATTTATGCCCATGCCAGAAAGTTCATGGCGCAAAACGGAAATGCCACACAGTGGGGTGACACCTATCCTCCGCAGGAGCGTGTAAGACAGGATATGAAGGAGGGAAAATGTCATATCTGTGTGGAGAACGACAGGATCCTGTGTGTGTTCTATTTTGCAAGGGAGGAGGATCCCACTTATAGGATCATCAGAGAGGGAAACTGGCTGAATGACAAACCCTATGCGGTGGTTCACCGGATCGCTTCCGCGGAGGGTGTCAGAGGTGCGGCGGCCTTTTGCCTGGATTGGGCTTTTAAGCAGGCGGGAAATATCCGTATTGATACCCATGACGACAATAAACCCATGCAGGGGCTCCTGAAAAAAGCGGGCTTCCAATACTGCGGCAGGATCACCCTGGCAGACGGAAGCCCGCGGATCGCTTTCCAGAAATCCTACAGCCCCTCCCGCGAAGTCAACGTGCCAGCCAGCCGCCGTCAACAGCCAGAGTGAAGCCGTGAACATAAGCTGCCGCATCGGAGGCTAAAAAGATGGCTGCACCGGCGATGTCTTCGGGAGTGCCCCAGCGTCCGGCGGGAATACGGGAAAGGATC
>JAIEKC010000255.1:0-7268 GCA_029064505.1 Acetatifactor sp. | reverse complement strand
TCTAAATCAACTGACAGGCCATATCCGTGCAGTGAGCTGTCTACTCTGTTGTGGGACTGTCGAAAACCGGGAAAGGCACCGAGAACAGATCTCCGTAGCCGCCCCCGTCATCCTCCGCTATCAGCTCCACACTCTTGGCACGCCATTCTTCCAGCAATTGCAATCCTCCATTCCCCGCGAGAAAATCTCTTGCATTATCAAAAATTCTCTGAAATCTATTTACTTCATCGCTTTGGGCATTGCTTCCATAAGACACTACATAAGTATTACAAAGTTGTATTAATCCCTCCGGCAGCTGATCCGGCTTTTGGAACGGGGTGCCGGGTTTCGGAATCTGCCTCAAACGGTCCTCAAAGATACTGATCCCGGCGCTGAGCTGTTTCCTGCCGGCTGTACTGACATCCAGAATGCATACTGCGCCTGCTCCCTTGCCTGTCGAATGTTTAAGATAAGCCCCTTCCAGCCATCGGTTCATTCCTTCCACGGAAAAATCCATGGGCAGCTGCATCGGGTCATACCTTTTCAGCACTCTGTTATCCTCTGTCCTGTAAACAAAATCCGGCTGTCCGGGCTCTCCGCGGTGATAGCCAAAAAGAGGGGCATCCGACTTGCCACCCGGGTCTGTCCGTTCGTATTTCCGGGTATATGCCTCCAGTGCAAGGAGTTCACTTATTTTCGGAATGTCATCCGCATGATCCGGATCTTTTTCCGCCAAAAGAGCTATGGGAATACGCTTTAATGCTTCACCTACAAAACTATACCAGATGATAGGAATCCGGAAATTCGGCTTTTGGAGATGGAGTATCATTGCGGTATCCTTACATATTTTTTGAATCTCCTGCGGTGACAGGAATCTCTGTCTTCCTATGTTCTCACATGCCTCATGAAGAAACCTGCCCAGTACTTCCAGAAACAGGCTGACAGACTCTGCATCTTCACTTCCCGAATTCTGCCGCATCGGCCGTGAATAGCTTATACTCAGAGCTTCCATTTCACTTTGCCCCTGTCTCCGGGCAGAAACAGAGGCAGAGCGCCTTGCTCTGGGAATGGTCTTCTGTACTGCTCTCTTTCCGGATAAATCCGCACGTAATACAGTCATACTTCTACTCGCCTCCTTTTTCCATCCAATCGACTCCCGAAATCTCCAGACCACTTATCAGGCAGCTTTCCGGAAATCGCTCCGGGCAATTCCCCCGTTTTCCCGGATACACTTTAACCGCAATGTCTGATTTGCCTTTTCATGTCATTGCAGTAAGTTATATTCAACATATCGCTCCCCACGGTCGCTTTCACAGAACAGACAAAAAAGCTGTTACAGCCCTGTCATTACCCTGAAGATACACCTCTATGTTGTCAGCATAACACAGAGGACTGATCTTGTCATGATGCCACTACAGATCAATAGTAAAATATGAAATTCTCCCCTTACGGACGCCATTCCCGCCTTGTCCGCGATCCCTGACAAACCAGCCTGCGGTTTCAAAAGCTTCAGGGAAATCAGAAATCAATCTCTGTCACTGTGTGCGGTCATTTTTTACTTCCTGTCCAAAGCAGACACAACAAAATTGCCGCACACAGAAGCATCGGGCACAAATATCGCGGCTCGGCACAATATTCATGTCCCCTGCACTGAATGCGGCAATCTCTCAACTACGTATATGCAATTCTTTATCCCGTCCGGGACAGGTCAGGCGATCCCCTTCACCTCATACCCCGCCTCGGTAACCGCAGCAGTCAATGTCTCATCAGCCACTTCTCCCGCCAGTTCCACCGTAGCGGTCTTATCCTCCAGACTCATGGTGACCGCGCTGACACCGGCTACCTCCTCCAGCGCTTTCTGCACTCTTCCTGTGCAGTGACCGCACATCATACCTTCGATCGTCATTACTTTTGTCATTTTTTTGTCCTCGCTTTCCTGATTTGTTATTTTATTGACTCCAGCCGCATGGGACTGTGTTACCTTATTCTCACCGACAGCCTCTGCTCTCCCGGCTGCCTGCCGCTCTGCGCTGACTTCCTGCGCTCTCCCGGCTGCCTGCTGCTCTGCATCGGCCGCATGGGCTTCCCCCACTTCTTTATCGGCTGCCCTGTCTGTCCGGACTTCTTTCGCAAAGCCGCTCTTAAAACCCCTGAGCCGCAAAGCATTTCCCACCACGAACACACTGCTCAGACTCATGGCGGCGGCGCCGAACATGGGATTTAACCTGATTCCAAACAAAGGATACCACACTCCAGCCGCCAGAGGAATCCCTATGGCATTGTAGAAAAAGGCCCAAAAGAGGTTCTGCTTGATATTGCGGATCACCGCGCGGCTGAGCCGCACCGCCGTCACCGCGTCCCGGAGATCGCTCTTCATCAGAACGATATCCGCGCTCTCCATTGCCACATCCGTTCCTGCGCCGATCGCCATGCCCACATCCGCTGCCGCCAGGGCAGGGGCATCGTTGATACCGTCGCCGATCATCGCCACCTTCCTGCCGGATTTCTGCACTTCGCGGATCTTCTTCTCCTTATCCTGGGGCAGTACCTCCGCGATCACTTCCTCGATATGCAGCTGCCGGCGCACCGCCTCCGCCGTTCGGCGGTTGTCTCCGGTCAGCATGACCACACGGATGCCCATTTCCCTGAACCTGCGAATCGCGTCATGGGAACCGGCCTTAACGCCGTCGGACACATCGATCTCTCCCAGAAGCTCGCCCTCCGCTGCCACCAGAAGCGGTGTTCTGCCCTCTGCCGCTATGGCATCAAGCCCTTCCGCGTATATGGGATCCACCGTTATCCCGTTTTCTTCCATATACGCGCGGTTTCCCACCAGGAAGCGGGTTCCCGCCTTCCAGCCCCGGTCCATCCGGTTTCGGGCTTCTTCCGCCAGCCTGGCGGCGTCCCCTCTGTTCCTGTGCTCCCGCGTGACAGCTGACGCACCATTTCTGCTCTGATCCGCCGCCGCATCGACAGTCGCTTCCTTCCTGCTTCGGTCCTCCGCCGTATCGGCAGCCGCTTTCTTTCCGCTTCGGTTCTCCGCCGTATCGGCAGCCGCTTCCTTTCCGCTTCGGTTCTCCGCCATGACAGTCTCAGCTTCCTTTTCACCCAGAACTTCCGTCAGTACCGAACCGTCCTCATTCTTTCCTGCCACAAACACCGCCGTAGGACCGTCATTTCCCGGAAACATGGGCCGGGGCGGGATATCCTCCGCCAGGACGCCTTCGATCCCTCTTCCGGGTACCGCCTTAAAATCCCGGATCTCCGGAACATACACCCCGTCTTCCTGCGCCCGCTCCAGGATTGCCTCCGCCAGGGGATGCTCGCTCTTTTTCTCCAGCGCCGCCGCGATCTGCAGCAGGGTATCCACAGCAAGATCCTGCACATAGCACCCACAGCCGCTGAAGCGGAGCTTTCCGGAAGTGATCGTACCGGTTTTATCCATGACCACGGTATCGATCTCCTTGGCCTGCTGCAAAGCCTCTCCGGACTTGATCAGTATCCCATGATTTGCGCCCACGCCGGTTCCCACCATGATCGCCACCGGTGTGGCACGCCCCAGGGCGCAGGGACAGGAGATGACCAGTACCGCTATGGCGGAGGAAATGGCAAACTCCGCCCCCGCTCCCGCCAGAAGCCATGCCGCCAGGGTCACAAGAGCTATCCCCATCACCACAGGTACAAACACGCCCGCCACCTTATCCGCCAGCTGGGCAATAGGCGCCTTGCTGGCACTGGCTTCCTCCACCAGACGGATGATCTGGGACAGTGTGGTATCCTCTCCCACCCTGTCAGCCCGGCATTTCAGGAAACCGGATTTATTCACGGTGGCGGACACCACCTTATCCCCGGCCTGCTTTTCCACCGGTATGCTCTCCCCCGTGATCGCCGCCTCATCGATACTTGAATTGCCCTCCAGCACGGTTCCGTCCGCAGGCACCAGGCTTCCCGGCTTTATCAGGAATATGTCCCCTGTCTGCAGAGTCTCCGTAGGAACCTCCAGCTCCTGTCCCTCCGCCGTCAGCAGGATCGCCGTCTTGGGAGACAGATCCATCAGTTTGGTGATGGCCTCACTGGTCTTTCCCTTGGAGCGGCTTTCCAGATATTTCCCCACTGTGATCAGTGTCAGGATCATTCCTGCGGATTCAAAATACAGGTCATGGGAATACTGCTCCACCAGCGCCATATCCCCGTGTCCCAGCCCATAGCTGATGCGGTACATGGCAAAGATACCGTATCCGATGGCCGCGGAAGCTCCCAGAGCGATCAGGCTGTCCATATTGGGGGACAGGTGCCTTATGGTCTTAAATCCCACGGAAAAGAATTTCCGATTCATATACACAATGGGAAGCAGCAGCAAAAGCTGGGTCATGGCAAAAGTCATTGCATTTGCATTTCCATGCAGATACCGATGTACAAAACCCGGAATCGGCAGCCCGAACCATTCATTGTACATATGGTACATGGCCACGTACATCAGGGGGATCAAAAAGCCGATGGAAATGCCCAGCCGCCATTTCATGGCCCGGGCCTCCTCCTTCGCCTTTCGCTCTACGCTGCCGCGGGCTGTACTCCGCGCGCTCCGTCCCGCTCCGACTCTGCCTGTATTTTCCCCCAGACCCCTTTCCATGTTCCCCGGCACGCCGTCTGACATGCCGTTTCCACTATTTGCCGCACCGCTTCTCCTGTTTCCTGCCGCGCCGTCCTCTGCGCTGCTTTCCACGGTTCCTGCCGCACTGCCTTCTGCACCGCTTTCTCCGTTCCGTGCCGTACTGCCCTCCGCGCCGGCTTCCGTATCTGTTCCGTTTCCGCCGCAGGAAGCCCCGCATACGGCCTGCCTGCCTGTTTTCACCGGCACCGGATTGCGGACACCGCCAAGGATCAGAGAGGCTCCATACCCCGCCTTTTCCACCGCCGCAATGATATCATCCTCTGTCAGCCGCCCCTCGTCATAACTGACCTCCATTGTCTCCGTCAGCAGGTTCACCGACGCTCTCTCTACTCCCGCCAGCTTGTTTACCGCCTTCTCCACATGGGAGGAACAGGCGGAACATGTCATTCCGGAAATATGATACCGCTCTTTCATACATCACCTCTCCCTTTTCATTCACTCACACCTGCGTGAACAAAACAGTTCACCGCATTTCCCCGTGTTCGTTACAGTTTCGTCTCCATTGCATTCTCGCCTTTCATTGCAGTTTCGTCTCCATTGCATTCTCGCCTTTCATTGCACTCTCATCTTCATTTCAATTTCTTCATCAATTCCACCGCCTCATCCACAATAGCGGTGTTTCCCTTCCGGATCTCCTCCACCACACAGGTCTCCATGTGATCCTGGAGGATCAGATATCCAAAAGCCTGCAATGCGCTCTCCACCGCCGCGACCTGGGTCAGGATGTCTCCGCAGTAACGGTTCTCCTCCAACATCCTGCCAATCCCGTTCAGCTGCCCCACTATCCGGTTCAAGCGATTTTTCAACTGTTTTAATTCCGTTTCTTCTCTGGGCGTGGCCTTCTGATGACAGCTGCAGCATGGAGCCGTACTGTTCTGCCCCGCTTCCGGTAAACTTTCCGCTTCTTTTCCCATTATCCTTCCCATCTCCTTTCCGGATCCCGTTTCTGATATATAGGATCCCATGTCCTGTCCGCGTACCGATTCATACACTATTCCCATGAAATAAAGTCAGAACCGCAGGACAGCGGTTCCGGCTGCCTCCGTCCTGTCGCACAGGCATGGAAATTCAATCGAACTGCCTCATTTCCATGGACAGGGTTCTGAACATTGAAAGGAAACCGCTAATAAACGCCTGCACCACCATACACGAACATCTGGTCTGGTACTATAAAGCTGCACACAGCTCTGCAAAGAAGACGGATTTGGCGCTCAGCTGTCCCGGAATTTCATACAGGATCAGCACAAAACGCCCCTCGGTTTCCGCAGGCAGGCTTGCGGACTCCCATAACAATATACCCCACAGGGGTATCTGTTAATATATTATACCCCCCTAGGGTATTTGTCAATACAAAATTATTTTGTGTTTCCTCATTTTCGAAATATACACGCCTGACATCCGCATGAAATCAGTATTTCTCATAAAATCTTCCGCCTTGCCTGTACGAATTTATCCTGCGTCATCTGCACAAGTTATTTTCGGACAGTTCCTAACGTTCATGGATGAACCGGCTGTCCCAAATACCCCTCAGCCTGTTCGGACAGATCCTGCATCCAGAGAATCTCGTCACCTGCCCTGATCTGCCCTTCCGCCGTGGCGATCACCTCATTTCCATAAACATAATGTTCCACACAAACAGATACCTCCGCCGAAGCTCCCTCTGCCGCAAGCCCCTGCCTGTCAAACTCCAGCAACAGCTTTCCCTTGTACACAATTTCATTTTGCACAACTCTGGGACGGTAATACCTTCCAAACATATCATCTTTCACATCGCCCACCCGGATATACAGTTCCGCCCCAAACTCTGTTCGGAAACGAAAAGCATTTCCCATGGGATACAGCTTCATGATCTTTCCCTCGACAGGTGCGTAAAGTCTGTCCTCCGCAGGCTGAATCACAATCTCAGCCTCCGGACCGTCACGACGTATTTCCCCATAACCGGAAACCGGACTGCCTACCGCCCATCCTCTTCCGTCCTTCACTGACCGCTTTTCTCTGCCCTTTGTCGCTTCTTCCTCCTCAGGTCCGCCGCCCTCTTCCGGCTGCCACACCCTCGCCGCGAAAAATCCAAAACAAACCGATGCCGCCAAACAGGCTGTAAGAACTAAAAAATGTATTGTGATCATCGTTTCATTCCTCCTGATAAGCCTGATTATCTCCTAAATTAAGGAAAAAATACCATCTCGCAGGACAATGTTACCGAAAGCTTTCAAGAACATTAAAAAAAATGTTGACACTATGGTGAATTCAGTGCTATACTACAGTCGTATTCTAAATGAAAGTCATTGAACTCACATATTTTTGTAAGTCATTGCAACTTTGATGATGGTTTACAAAAATATGTGATTTTTTTGTCCTACGTTTTAGAATCAATAAGTAAAAACGGGCATAATGCCCCTTTATTATGAAGGAGGTACCAAAATGAACAACGGTACAGTTAAGTGGTTTAATGCACAGAAGGGTTATGGTTTCATCACCAACGATGCAACCGGCGAGGAAGTATTCGTACATTTCTCCGCAATCAACGCTGATGGTTTCAAGTCCCTCGAGGAAGGCCAGAAGGTTACTTTCGACACCGAATGTGATCCTCAGAACAGCAGCAAGATCCGTGCTACCA
>JAIEKC010000254.1:0-7268 GCA_029064505.1 Acetatifactor sp. | reverse complement strand
CATAGATCAGCGGTGTACCGCTCTCTTCATCCCGCTCGTTTACGTCCGCACCGCCGCTTTTTAAGATCACCTGCACCGCTCTCTTCTGATTTTTCATACAGGCCTGCAGAAGCGTATTCGACTCCATCAGCTCCAATGCCCGGGAATAACCTCTTCCCGCCGCATAATCCCCGGCAGTTTTGCCTTCGTTATTTTGGATCTTGTAGTCCGCACCCGCCCTCAAAAGCCAGAGCACGGTCTCCTCCTTTGCTTTCCTGCACGCATAGATCAGGGGCGTGTTGCCGTCATTATCCTGCACATTGATCTCCGCACCGGCCTTCACCAGCTCCCTCGCCACCTCTTCCACTCCCACCACGGCCTGGTGCAGGGGACGCCTGCCGTCGTTTCCTATTGCGTTTACATCCGCGCCTTTCCTGATCAGTTCCAGTGCGATCGGAAGATTCTTCTCCGGCGAGATCCCCTCCCTGTGTCCGGTATACCAGAATTTCATGGGAAACAGAGACTTCATGAGCACGGTGTATCCGTCCGAATTCGTCAGGTCCGTCTGTTCCAGCAGAGAAATGATCTTTCGTTTATTCTCATAGATCGGATGATCCGCTGTGATTTTATGTCCGTGTAATTCGCGGAAAAAGTCAACCGGGTAGCGTACCAGTGAGAAAACAGGCGGATCCCCTTCCGCATCATAGCTTGTTTCATCTGCCCCTGCCGCAAGCAGTATGCGGACCATCTCCACATTCCCGAACCGGATGGCAAGTGCAAGAGGGGAAACGCCGTCCGTCTCCACATCCAGATCTTCGTCGGCAACAGGTGCACTTCCTGTGGCATTTACCTCAAATCCCTGTTCAATGAGCATTTGGGCAAGTCTGTCGTATCCTCTCATGGCCGCATACATCAAAGGCGTTGCCCCATAGCGGTCCGTCTTGTCCAGCTGCGTCAGGTCATAAGTTCCGGCCAGATACACGGCAGCCGTTTCATCCCGTCCCGCCAGAAGGGAAAGCACATTGTCACCGTCCAGTGTCTCGGAACAGGCATCCGCCCCAAGCCCGATCAGCTGTTTCAGCACGTCAAGCTCCAATGTCTCATTTTCCAACGCATCATCCAAATATTTTAACAGCAGGCTGCTGTTTCCCTCCAACCTGCAGTTGATATCAAAACCGTTGGAAATCAGGAACTTCACAAATTCCATATTCCCTTCGCCCAGCCTTAATGCACGCAAAATGATATCTGTCATATCGCTCATGTCGCTGTCGTCGTCAAAGTCGATCCGTCCCAGATTTTCTTTTACATATGAAATCGCTCCACAACAGCCCTCCGGTCCTGTCTCATGGCTAAAACAGGCCTCCAGCCTGCTCTTTATTTCCGCATTCATCCTTATACTCCTCCCACTGAAATCATCAACCCTGTTTTATCACCTGTACCAGAACAGATCCAATATTCCCGTTCTTCTTTCCGCATCCCCCGGGCGGCAAAATACAGAAGAGAGTGCCGGGCATTATCGGCACTCTCCTGATCATTTTTGAAATGATAGTAAACGACTTAAATATCTTTACTTTGGCGAATTATGCTGATTGCTGTTGCAATACCGCCTTTGAATCAAAGTAAGAATAATTATGACATTTACTGTAAGTCTCGCAAAATTGCATGGAAATGTATCCCAGGGACACATTACAGTTATCGCCTTCGCGGAAGGGGCTGTCCGAACCGTTACGAAATTATACCGACGGAAGCGTAAAGTGTCCTACCATCGCTTTTAAGCTTGCCGCTTCCGCGGAAAGCTGTTCGCTTGCGGCAGCGCCTTCTTCCGCAGTGGCACTGTTGGTCTGTACCACCATCGATATCTGATGGATTCCCTCCGAGATCTTCTCAACCTCATCTGACTGCTCACTGGATACCGTGGCAATATCATCGATAGATTCAACCACAGCCTGAATGCTGTCTACGACTCCGAGCAAAACCTCCGCCGTATTTTGGGCGATCTCCATACCGATATGAACCGCCTCCGTAGAATTCCCAATGAGTACCGAAGTATTTTGGGCCGCCTCCGCAGACTTACCTGCCAGACTGCGGACCTCTTCCGCAACAACGGCAAACCCTTTGCCCGCTTCACCGGCTCTTGCCGCTTCCACAGCCGCATTGAGAGCGAGTATGTTTGTCTGGAATGCAATATCGTCTATTGTCTTCAGAATCTTTTCAATCTCGTCGGAGCTTGCCTGAATCTTCTCCATGGCTTCCACCAGATTCTGCATCTTCTGGTTGCACAGCAGGACCTCTTCACCGGTCTGGTGCGTCTGACCACGAACGTCCAGCGCTCCTTTCGCAGTGTTTTTGACCTGTTCGGAAATAACGCTGATCCGCTCCGCCAGATCCTGAACGGAGCTGGCCTGCTCTGTGGTACCCTGACCGAGCATCTGCGCGCTGGCGGATAATTGATCGCTGGCGTTGGCCACCTCCCCTGCGGAATGATTGACCTGACGCAGAGCGCCGCTCAGCTCATTCTTCATATTGCGCATGGAGAGCAATATGTTCCGAAAGCTGCCGACATACACTTCCTCATGTCCGGTATGCACGTCCAGATTCTGATTTGCCATTTCATTCAGCAGATACCCGATATCGTTGATAACAGTATGTAATCCCTCCACCAGGGACGCTGTAGACCCGGCAAGCATACCGGTTTCGTCCCTGCTGGTGATCCTGGGCATCGGTGTTTCCAGGTCTCCTTCCACAAGCAGCTTCATACGCTCCGCACAGGCTTTCATCGGTGTGCTGATCCGGATAGCCAGGATCAAGGCGATGACGATGGAAAGTAATATGGAAACAACGATCACCGCAATATTGATAACCATGGCGTCTCTCGTGGAAGCCAGATAATTCAGCTGCGGCGCGGTCACCGCAATGCTCCAGCCGTCCGTATCCTCTACAGGCGCATAGGCCGCGAACATTTTATGTCCTCCGCTCACATAACTTCCGAATCCCGTGTTCCCCTGACGCATTTCGGCATGGATCGCCGCAAGCTCTTCCAACGCGGGGTCACTCTGCGCCTCCGCTTCTATATTCTGAACGGTGATCGTATCCAGAGTAATGTCGGCGATGGTATCACCGGATTTATTGATCATGTAGGCTCTGCTGTTTTCACCGATCTGAATAGCCGATACGATATCGTTCAAAAAGGTCTCCTTCGGAACAAAGTACACCACGCCGACAATGTCAGAACCATATACTCCATCGGCATAAAGAGGCGCCGCAACCATAATGGACAGCTCTCCGGTGATCTTACTGATCAGCGGTTCCGACACGAAGATATTTCCCTGCATGGCCTGCTGCACATATTCACGGTCCGAATAATCCTTTCCGTCGAAAATACTGATACCGTCCAGACCAATGATATTTCCTCTCTGAAAACCGTGCATGGAAACCCGTTCGTCCATGATGACCTGCTTTTCATCCAAGGACACATCCGGATCGGAAAGCTGCGGGATACAGCCGATCTCCATGACTGCGTTCTTGTAGGCCGCAAGCTCCTGATGCGCACGGCCCGCCGCCAGAACAGCCGTCTCGGTCATCATCTGCTCCACGGTGGACATGGCGCTGTTGTAATTGAGCATGATACTGGAAAATCCGGATGCCACCAGACTGACCAGAACAGTTAAGATGAGACATAAGGTGATCTTGGTTCGAATACTTTTCATTTCATTGTTCCCCCTGCTGACATATGTGAAATATCAGATATCGCGCGTAAAATACCTTACTGTTTTCGCCGATATCTTTCAGGATCACAGGGACCGCTCCGCGAATCCCGCGATCCTGAATTCATTATAAAATTCTCACCGCTCTCTTGTCAACCTTCTTCTGAACTCCGCTCTTTCCATTCTGTTTTTACGAAACCCTGATCTCACAGATCCCCTGCATCAGTTCGTCTGATCCCGCTGTTATTTTCATAATTCCTGCGCGGTCCGCCCTTACCAGCAGCTGACACAGACCGTTAAACGCACGTCTTACGGGAATCTTATCGCTTTCATGACTGCCCGGATTGCCGTTGCCTGTTCCCAGGAAATTTCTCGCGTGCTTCACCATCTTTTCGAGACATTCCAGATCCTGTGGCGCGCTTGACATTCTCCGCGTCTCATCTAACACAAGCATCCCCATCCTGTCACATATATCCAGTAATTCATCAGTGGGCATATGATGGGCGCTTCTGTACGCGTTTGCTCCCATACTCTTCATTTGTGCCATCCTGTATTCCTGCACGCTGTCATTTGCAGCGATCCCTATGCCCGCGTGGTCGTGATGACAGCACAGACCTTTTATCCTCACCTTTCTTCCGTTTAAGAAAAAACCTTTGTCCGCATCAAAACGGATATCACATATTCCAAAGTCTGTTGTAACAGTATCCGTCAGATTTCCGTCCGCATAAATATTCGTTTTCAGACTGCGGATATATCCTCTTTTACTTCAAGCCATACATGACGATAAATACCGCCGCCTTCATACCACCAGCCATCCCGTCCTGTTGCATCAACATGGACCGCAAGCAGATTTTCACCGCCCATATTCACAAAATCAGTAATGTCATAGCAAAATCCACAATAGCCGTTTTCATACCTTCCCACGTAATATTCATTTAGATATACGGTGCTGTCGCGGTATACTCCGTCAAAATGTATATATATCCGCTTTTCCTCCTAATCCTTCGGAACGGCAAAGCGTTTTCTATACCACACTATGCCGCCTTCCAAAGAACCTCCCGCGAAATAGCGGCTGTCATCAAAGGTCTCGGACACCGCGCCGAAGCTGAACGCCCTCGCTTTTGCGCCGCCCCAGCCGTCCGCACTGCTTTTCGGCGGCAGGTCTCCCCAAAGGAATTTCCAGCCGTTGTCCATATTTATTTTTTCACCCATATTTATTCGCCCTTTCATAATATGCAGGGTAAACTCTTATATCATCACGGATCATACTCTATCTCACTCTTTTCTCTCTATAGGGATTTTCCTATATTCTCCTTCTCTCTCGAGATACACCTGATCTGTCAGCAAAAAGTTTATGAATCCTTCGGAATATGGACCCGCTTCATATACATCAAAGTAGATATGTATACCGTCCTCGTCAATATACCATTTATAATCATCTGGCGTCCTATAGCTGTTCAGTTCAAAATCGGAATAAATGACAGGACGTTTGACCTGATGCATCTCTTTCTCTTCCGCAAATCGCACACGGATCTGCTGCAGGATTTCCTCGTCCTTTTGGGGAATGAGATCCTTTAGCCGCAGTTCTCTGCCGGAATTTAAGTCAAAAACCTTAATGATCCATTCCGGTGTTCCGTGTGGTCCACCCATATAGATGTAACGCTCAAACCGGACACATAAAATCCCTGCCTGGTTCAATAACACTTCGAACGTCAGGCCATCACTATATGGAACACGCTCACCGTCATATATGCATGCCTCCTCAGATATCTTCTCAATATTTATATACCACTCTTCCCATTCTTCTCCTGTCTTTTCATACAATTGTGCGATTGCATCGTTGATATGGTCTATGGAAGCAGCCTTCTTATGTCCCAGCTTTTCCTTTAATTGAATAAGGGGATATTTCCATTCTGTCGTTATCTTCATATGCCCGGGTTCGTAAAGCATTTCCCGCTCTTTTTCCTTATAGGAAATCTCTACCGAATCAATATATTCATTGACAGCTTCCTCAGGATCTGTGCGATTGAAGTAATAGTTCCCAATCAATGATGTATGCTCCCAGGGAAGCTGTCTACCGTTTGTCATTCGGTGTAACTCTTCCCGCACCTTCTTGAACACACTTTCTATCGGCATTCGCCCTTCTTCCATATATTTCAGCAGACATTTCGTATACATCCCGTGTTGCAGCGAAGCATCTTCCAAAGCGCTTTTTCCCGGTGATGTGGAAAAAGCGATCACAGTCCCCTGAGGTGCACTCATTGCCGCGAATCCGCGATCCACGCCCCTGACATTTGCAACCTTTCTGCATGCATCAATTACCAACACCTTTACCTTATCCTGACTGGCCTCGAACATATCCAGCAGATCCTGTAAACGAAAGGAATTGTAAATGATCTCTTTATCAGTGGACATGATCGGTACATTCAAATCTACCGGTACCAGAAGATTCTCTGAGGCCACTTCAAATCCGTGACCGGCATAAAAAAACAAACCGGAATCATAATCTCTCAATCTGTCGGCAAACTCAAATATTATGTTTCCCATCTCTGCTCTGCTTAAATTTGTTTTTACCGTAGTTTCATATTCGAGTCTGCACAAGGTCTCGCCCATCTTTTTTGCATCGTTTTCGGCACATAACAGCTGTGGCAGATATTCATAATCATTGTTTCCGATGCATAACGCTACTCTCTTCTCCATCTTTCTCCTTCATCCGGCACCGATTGCTCCCAATGCGCTTTTATACAATTATAATCTATCATATGTCTGAATTTTTATCAATCATTGAGGGCGGTGAAATCATATAAAAGTCTGACAATGAATTCAGCATGATTGACATCACAACTGCCCGCCGCTACAATGAACAGCAGGGGAATCACACACATGAATGTCATCCCGGTGACAGAAGAAAACCGCAGCCCCGATGCTAAAGAACAGACAAATGCCTTGCAGATGAATCTGGAGAGTGAGATTTCCGATATTGAGATCATAAGTGTCTATTCGGAAACCGGGAATACATCGGGAACCGGAAATCACGTTGACTGTCTGTCCTCCATAATATTTTCAACAGAAATGCAGGAAACTGAAATAGAGGATCGTATGTCGAAATACTATATGTTTGATGACGGGAGCTGCTACGTAAATAAAACGGATGACGGGTATTACACCATCTATATCAATACGCCGGCTCCGTTTGCAGACAATATAGAGGGGCACTGTATGAAAACATTATATTCATAGCAAAGAGCATAGGAACGGTAGTTGCGTGTAAAATTAAGGAAATGTATCATATTCCCGCATCATTGATTCTTTTTATGGCGTTCGCAATCGTCGACATTCGCGGGAAATGTGTATCACTGACCCGTGATTCCATAGCCTGTGATTGTCGTGGCCGTATCAGTCCGGAAACGAAAAAACAGGGACTCTCTCGAATCCCTGCTCTCCTAAAATACAGTTATACCCTAATGGAATTTGGTATCGTCCGCTTTAATGAAATGAAAAAATATATCGGTGAGATTTCTTATAAAACACTGAGTTCTACCCTGAAAAAATTGGAAGCTGACCAGTTGGTACACAGAAAAGAAT
>JAIEKC010000253.1:0-6703 GCA_029064505.1 Acetatifactor sp. | reverse complement strand
AATATATGGAACAGGGCAGTGATGTCGCCCAGGATTACAGCAGGCAGACGACTTCCCGATTTGAATCACCGGAAGACAAGGTGGAGAGGGAAGAGCTGACGAGGATGCTGGGAGAGGCATTGCAGCTTCTCACGGAGAAGGAGCAGAAGGTCATTACCTTGTATTACTATGAGGAACTGACCTTAAAGGAGATCAGCAGTATTCTGGAAGTATCTGAATCCAGAGTTTCTCAGCTTCATACCAGGGCATTGCAGAAAATGAAAACCAAGATGGGTAACTACATGGGGATTCTTACGGATAACTGACGGGGAGATATGACTATGCAGAATGGATATTTTAAACTGGTCAATGAGCCAAACGGATATGGTGTCAGGTTGTGCCAGCCTAAAGATGGCGGAGAACAGATAAGAATCGGTGAATTGCTGGAATATTTGGATGGTCTGGGGGCAGGCTATGATAGAAGGCGGATCGAGATGCTTCTTCTGGACGAAGATGCGGAAGATTGTATTTATCATCTGGGATCGGATCATTGTCCGCAATATCCCGAGACGTATCACCTTGATGTCAGTGAGGATGATATGACAGTCTATGTGCGCTTTATTCCGGCTTCCGAAACGGGAAGCAGGATTTCTTTAGCTGATTTTTTGAAGGATCTGCGGTTCAGCAATATTACCTATGGCATTCGTATGGATCTGCTTCAGGATCATTTTCAGTCCCCTGGGATCTATTGTACGGATCTGCTGATCGCCAAGGGAAAGGAACCCAGAAATGGCACGGATGCCGTTATTGAATATCATTTTAACACGGATAAGCACAGGCCTCCTTCACAGAGAGAGGACGGCAGTGTGGATTATTTTAACCTCAGTATGATCAACCAGTGCAAAAAGGGAGATCTTCTTGCCACGATCACACCGGAGGACAGAGGAGAACCGGGATACGATGTTCACGGAAAACCGATCAATCCCAGAGAAGTCAAGCGTGAAACACTGAAATTTGGCCGCAACATCGAGTTGTCAGAAGATAAGCTTTCCATTCGATCGATGGTAGACGGGCATGTGACTTTGGTGGATGACAAGGTCTTTGTTTCAGATGTCTTTGAGGTCAAGAATGTGGATGCGACCACAGGAAATCTTGACTTTGAGGGAAGCATCCAGATCAATGGCGATGTAATGGCGAATTTCGAGGTGAAAGCAGGAGGAAATATCATTGTCAGCGGCCTGGTAGAGGATGCGAAGATCATTGCCGGGGGTAATATTATCATTGCAAAGGGAATGAACGGTTCGTCGAAAGGCTATCTGAAGGCCGGAGGCGATATCATGGCTAAATTCCTGGAGAATGTCAGGGTGGTGGCCGGCGGTTATGTGGAGTCGGAGGCAATCCTTCACAGCAGGATCTCCGCAGGTACGGAAGTGAAGGTCGAGGGCAGAAAGGGTATCATCGTCGGGGGCTATGTACAGGCGGGACAGAGGGTTACGGCTAAATCTGTCGGTACCGGTATGGGTGCGTCTACGATCCTGGAGGTGGGTGTTAATCCCCTGATCAAGACACAGTACAGCCGTCTGCAGAAGCTGGTCGAAGATATTGACAAGACGATCAGCAATGCGGAAGTGATCCTGGATACTTTCAAGGAAAAACTCAAAAAAGGTGTCCAGTTCAATGAAAGCCAACTCAAGTATATGAAGAGCGTTATGAAACTGGTGGAGGATAAGAATACTGAGAGAGCGCAGATGAATGGCAGAATGGAGAAGATGCGTGCCATGATGGAGATCCAGAAGCTTTCGGAGATCGTTGTGAATGATGCGATCTATCCCAGTACCACCATTATTATCGGAGACAGTTCCAAGACGCTTCAGACCAGTTATCATTATTGTAAATTTGTGCGGGAACGGGGAGAAATTTGTATGAAACCTCTGTAACCATGGGAAGAAGGTGTGTGTATGGCATTCGGTTCTATTGACCTGACTACAATCTCCAGAGCGCAGGATTATTCCGGTATCAAGCAGAACGAGGATAATAAGGGTATGTTTGCGCAGACTTTTATCAGCCAGGGTGTTCAGAAGAATACGGAACAGCGTATCCGTGAGGTACATAGGAGTGATGATCCTGAGTGGCATCAGAAAAATCCGGACGCAAAAGAGAAGGGTAACGGGGAGTATTATGGTGACGGAGGAAGACGCCGCAAGGGAGCCAAGCCGCAGGAACGTGTGATTGTAAAAGGCAGAGGCGGCTTTGATATGAAGATATAGAGGGACGGATTTTTAAGATGAGTATAATGGAAATCGTCCTGCTGGTAGCGGGAGGAATTGTATTTACACTGAGTTTCATGATTCCGGTGAAAAAGGATGAGGGCAGCGAGGAAGCGAGAGGGCTCGCAAAAGACGAGATAAAAGCTCTGGTGTCCGAGGAATTAGAGGCAGTCAGAGGGCATGTGGATGATGTGGTGGAAGAGGCGGTCACTTATTCCATAGAAAAGACGGAGCGGTCTCTGGAGCGTTTGTCCAATGAAAAGATCATGGCAGTCAATGAGTATTCAGACACGGTGCTGGCAGAAATTCACAAGAACCATGAGGAAGTCATGTTCCTTTATGATATGCTTAATGATAAACATATCAATCTGAAAAATACGGTGTCGGAAGTCAACCGGACAGTAAAGGAAGTGAAGGAGACGAAAAAGGAAGCTGAGGAGGTAGTGAATACCTTCCAGCGTCTTGCACCTGAAGCGGTGAATCCGCTAAAAGCGAATGGGATGAACATGCCGCAGACATCCGCCTCACAACAGGTGTTTGCCTCGGCGCCGACGCATGTGGCGGCATCAATGGATGCCGCACAGCAAAGAATGCTGGCACAGCAGAAGATGAACATGCCGCAGCGGGCTGACCTGTCACGGGAATTGAATGGGCAGCAGGATAGGATGCGGCAGGGGGCGGATATGTCACATCCTTCGGTGACGTCACAGATGGCTGCGGCGGCAGCTCCGAATTCTGTTGCCGCGCAGACAACAAAGGAATCAAAAGTTCCTGTGGCACCGCAGTTCCAAGCATTGCCTCAGGGACATGGCGCGGCACGGAAGTCTGCGGCGGATACATCGGATGTAAGAACACAGGAACTGCTCAGGGCGCAGACGGCGGCTGTGTTGCCGTCTGCCGTACAGCAATCCCCTGGTATGAGGCAGGAGATTGCGGCAGCGGAGACGGCACAGCAGATTCCCGGCATGGACCGGGAGGCTGCGGGGTCAATATCGGACATGATGTCACAGGTTCCCGACACGGGACGGGAGATTTCGGTACCGATGTCGGATGCGGCACTGCAGACTTCCGATACGGGACAAGGCATAGTGCCGGTATCAGATATAGTACTGCAGACTTCCGGTATGGAACCGGAGGGCACGGCACCGATGTCAGATGCGGTACAACAGCTTCCTGATATGGGACAGGATGTCTTCGTGCCGGGGGCAGATACCGTATCACAGATCCCCGGAGGGACGCAGGAAATGATGTCATCGTTACCCGGTGGCGCGCAGGAGTCTTTTGTTATGGAACAGGAAGCGGCGGAACCTTTTTCGGATGCGGTATTGCAGGCTCCTGCTATGATGTATGAGGGAATATCCCCGGATATGCCGCAGACATCCGTCAGGGAACAGGAGAGTGCTGCAGGCGCACCTGCCGGGATGCCGGGAGAAGTTGCACCGCAGGTTTCCGTGGCTGTACCGCCGATATTCGCGTCAGCGCCGGTACCCGTAATGGGGCAGTTGTCTGCCGGTGCGCCGCAGGCATCTCCGGTACCGCAGCAGATATCTTCCGTGTCACAGCAGGTATCTCCGGTGCCGCAGCAGGTATCTTCCGTGCCGCAGGCAGCTGTGATACCGCCGCAGGAGTATGCCGTACCGCCGGTATTTGCGTCAGCGCCAGTGCCCATGACGGCGCAGATGCCTGTTGTGTCACAGCCATATGTGCAGCAGCAGCCTTATACGGAACCGGTTCCTGAGAGCGGACTGCCGTTGCCGCCCGGCTCGATCAGCTTTACGCAGGAGACGGACAGGCAGGGGCGGAATTATAATGACCGGATCCTGGAGATGTATAAAGAAGGAAAATCAAAGGTGGCGATCGCCAAAGAACTGAATCTGGGCGTGGGTGAAGTGAAACTGGTGATCGATCTGTATAAAAATCGGAGTGAGAAATAAAGTGAGATTACGATACTATTTACGGGGGCTGGGCATTGGTATGGTTGTCACGGCCCTGATTATGGGGGTGGCTTTAAAGGGAGACCGGTCTTTGTCTGATGCGGAGATCAGGGTGAGGGCCATGGAGCTTGGCATGGTGGATGGAGATTCCCGCACCCTGGCGGATATCCAGGCTTCACAGGAATCGGAAGTGCCTTCTCCGGACGTGTCAGAACCGACAGGCACACCGGAGGATACGGCAGGTGCCACACCCACACCTACACCGGAACCCGATACCACACCTGCAGCGTCTTCTGATTCACCGTTAAAACCGTTGCCTATGGTGACACTGAAACCGCCCCAGGGGGATTCGGCAGATGCAGCAGGAACGGAATCGTCATCGATACCGGAGGAAGTATCGACAACCGAGCCGTTGGAGAGTACGTCTTTTGAGATCCGTTCGGGACAGAGCTCTTATACGGTAAGCAAGGCCCTTGTGGAGGCGGGGCTTGTGGAAGATGCCCTTGAATTCGATCACTATCTGGAGGAAAACGGATACTCAAAGAGGATCAGTCCGGGCACATATGAGATACCATTAAATTCAACACAGGAAGAAATTGCCAAAATAATTACCAGAAGTAGATAAAACCCCTTGCAAGAGGGGTTTTATTATGTTATAATGCACTCGTTGTGACTAAAAAACACGCATGCCGATCCTGCAATGGTGCCCTGCGTATACGGGGTAGTTGCCGGAGCTTACCGGATATTAACGCAGATCCGGTACGGAACTGAGAGAGTTTCCGTGAGGCAGAGCGGAAGAATTCAACCAAATGGAGGTAGAAACATGAGCGTTATTTCTATGAAGCAGTTACTTGAAGCAGGTGTTCATTTCGGACATCAGACCAGAAGATGGAACCCCAAGATGGCTCCCTACATCTTCACCGAGAGAAACGGAATCCACATCATTGACCTTCAGAAGTCCGTGGGCAAAGTGGACGAGGCTTACAGAGCCGTATCCGAGATCGCGGTACAGGGCGGCACCATCCTGTTCGTGGGAACCAAGAAGCAGGCACAGGATGCAGTGAAGACCGAGGCTGAGCGCTGCGGAATGTACTATGTAAATGAGAGATGGCTGGGCGGTATGCTTACCAACTTTAAGACGATCCAGTCCCGTATCGCAAGACTTCATGCCATTGAGAGAATGTCTGAGGATGGAACGTTTGACGTCCTGCCTAAGAAGGAAGTGATCCAGCTGAAGAAGGAATGGGAGAAGCTGGAGAAGAACCTGGGCGGAATCAAGAATATGACCAGAGTGCCGGATGCCATCTTTGTTGTAGATCCCAAGAAGGAGAGGATCTGTGTACAGGAAGCTCATTCTCTGGGAATTACCCTGATCGGTATCGGTGACACCAATTGTGATCCTGAGGAACTTGATTATATCATTCCTGGCAACGATGATGCCATCAGAGCCGTAAAACTGATCGTTTCCAAGATGGCTGATGCCGTTATAGAGGCGAATCAGGGCGAAGCTGTCTACACGGAGGCGGACGTGACGACCGAAGCGGAAGACATTGAAGAAGTGGCAGCGTCAGAAGAATAATCATGATATGAGAATACTCTCGGAACCGGAACGCAATGTGCAGTGAGGAAGAAATTTTATTCGGTGCGGAGGCGCGGCGGGGAAGAGCGGGAATCGGAATGGAGGAAATCAGAATGGCAGAAGTTACTGCAGCTATGGTGAAGGAACTGCGTGAGCAGACCGGCGCCGGCATGATGGATTGTAAGAAGGCTCTGAATGAGACCAATGGAAATATGGAGGAGGCTGTTGAAGTTCTGAGAAAGAACGGTCAGGCTAAGGCAGTCAAGAAGGAAGGCAGGATCGCAGCAGAAGGCATCTGCCGTATTGCAACTAAGGGCGATACCGTTGCGGCAGTTGTCGAGGTGAATTCCGAGACGGACTTCGTTGCAAAGAACGAAACCTTCCAGCAGTTTGTAGAGGCTGTTGCGGAGCAGGCTGTGAACTCCGGTGCGGCGGATATGGACGCATTTATGGATGAAAAGTGGAATGAGGACGGCTCCAAGACCGTGAAGGAAGTCCTTGTGGACAAGATTGCTGTGATCGGCGAGAAGCTGAGCATCAGAAGATTTGAGAGAGTGGAAGCTTCTGAAGGCTGTGTCGTTTCTTATGTGCATGGCGGCGGAAGGATCGGTGTTATTGTTGAGGCTAAGACTAATGTGGTGAATGACGCGGTGAAGGAAGCGCTGACCAATCTGGCTATGCAGGTGGCGGCTCTGAGCCCCAAGTACGTTGCAACTTCCGATGTGTCTGAGGAGTTCAAGGCCCATGAGAGAGAGATCATCGCAGCACAGATCGCTCAGGATCCTAAGATGGAAGGAAAGCCCGAGAAGGTGATCGAGGGTGCTGTCATCGGACGTCTGAACAAAGAACTGAAAGAGGTATGCCTGTTGGAGCAGGTATATGTTAAGGCGGAGGACGGTAAGCAGACAGTGGCACAGTATCTTGACCAGGTTGCGAAGGAGAAT